>JAJRQA010000242.1 GCA_024280475.1 Alphaproteobacteria bacterium | reverse complement strand
TTTTTGGGCGTGAAATTAAAACGCGGGGCCAGCACCTGTTCCATGAGCAGACTGGCAGCAATGGCTTTCAGCGTGTCGTTGACCGCATCGACCACGGCCTCTTCGGCAGCGTCTGGTTCGGCGATAAGATTGGTGAAGCGGGTACTTTCCTTGCCCGGTGCATCTCTAGTGGCGCGACCGATAATCTGGATAATTTCGGTGAGCGAAGAGCGATAGCCGATGGTCAGCGCATGCTCGCACCAGATCCAGTCAAAGCCCTCCTTGGCCATGCCAAGAGCAATGATGATGTCTACATGATCCCGATTGTTCTTTTGCGCCGGGTCTTTCAGCGCCTCGGCGACCTTACCGCGCTTGGCCGGATCATCATCGACCAGATCGGCGACTTTCAGCACCTGCCCGCTGGAGCGCTCCACCAGATGAAAACCGGTGTCCGCATCAGTACCGCGCCACTCCCCCAGCTCGTGCAGAATATGCTCGACCTCCTTGATCTTGTCCTTGGTGCTTTCGCGTGAATTGACATTGGGGATATGGATGATGGTTTTTTTATCCGGGTCCAGCACCTTCATGATGGCATCGATATATGAGTCGGTCCGCCCATTGTTCATGGTATAAAAGAAATAGCCAATATCGAGCGTTTTGAGATACTCATAGCCGTTCAACTGCTCATAATAGGTATAGGTGATCGTCTCAAATTTTGCTTCGTCTTCCGGTGACAGAACCGCCTCAGCATCGCCTCTGAAATAGGAGCCGGTCATAGCCACCATATGTACCTTGTCGCGAGCCATAAAGTCACCTAGATGGCTGCCAAGTCGGTTGTCCGGGTTGGCTGAGACATGATGGAACTCATCTACAGCAATCAGCCGATCATCAAAGGCGGCAACGCCCAGCTCGTCAACGGCAAAACGGAAAGTTGCGTGGGTGCAGACCAGCACGCGGTCGTCGCTAGCGAGAAACTCCGCCACGGCTTTGACCTTGGATCTGGCGACGCGCGGCTCGTCGACGCCCGGCGCATTGCACAAATTCCATTGCGGCTCCACCTGCCAGTCGGTCCAGAAGCCCTGATCTGACAGGGGTTCATTGGCAAACGAGCCGCCAATACTCTTTTCCGGCACGACGATCAACGCCTGCTTGACACCCTGATTATGCAGCTTATCGAGCGCAACAAACATCAAGGCGCGCGATTTTCCTGAGGCGGGGGGCGATTTGATCAACAAATATTGCTCACCGCGTTTCTCATAGGCACGCTCTTGCATCACCCGCATGCCCAGCTCATTGCTTTTTGTGGACGCACCGGTGCGGGCATAGCCAACCGAGACAGAAGGGATTTTGCCATCGTTCATTTTTTAAAGTCTTTCGCTGTTAAATTACCTTCCTGCCAAGCCGTATTGATCTGGCTGTCAGTGGCGAGATAAAATTCGCCTCCCAGCCATTCTGCATTCTTGGCAAGATAATTTTTCATCTCGTTCTCCCCTGTAACGGCAGCATCGAAAGAAAAATGTCTCTCGAAATCAGATTGTGTGCTGGTCCTATATATACTCCATTGAAATGCACCACGAGGCATAGATTTCTGGAAAAACTGCCGCCGCAAGTCAGGGCTCACAGAAAAACCAATCTTGTATATCGAACGACCGTTAGCAGGCTTACCCAGA
The DNA here is from genome assembly GCA_024280475.1 of Alphaproteobacteria bacterium. Classification (GTDB taxonomy): domain Bacteria; phylum Pseudomonadota; class Alphaproteobacteria; order Rhizobiales; family JAKIUO01; genus JAKIUO01. The sequence goes on along the minus strand of JAJRQA010000242.1, from coordinate 2,165 downwards.
TAGGCTTCGGTATCACCATCCAGACGCAATATATATAATTCCCTTTGAAGTTGCTGTGTTCCCGCAGAAACAACATAACCGTCTTTGCTTGCCGGTCCGGCCCTCACCTGGCCCTGACTAGGCAAAGGGTCATCAATTTTGGGTGCTTGTGCTGAAGGCGTGTAAACGTCAACTTCAACCCAGGGCGTTTTCTTCAAAAGCGCTATCTGCGCGGGGTCAGTCAACATTTCACCCATGCCCGCGATTGAGAGCGCTCGCTTTAGCAATGCCGGGTCAAGTTCACGAACGCTCAACCGATGTTCAGGCAAGTAGCTAAAAGCGCGCAAGGCCCTTAGCGAATGTCTCCACTTCTCTTGATCCCTTCCGTGATGGATCGGGTGTGTGAATTCATCCCGGTCTCCAGTTTCGTGACTTACCAGGTAGAAACCAGCAATCATCCCCTTCAGTTTCGGATCAGTGTAGGTTTGGTTACCGGTGATGTAGCAGACCGTGATGAATGGATCGGAGAGCTCTTTCAGCAAATTGGATCGACGGGTCTTACCCCGATCTTTTGTAAACCCAACCGTACCCCAGGTAGCAGGATCCCATCTCCAAAACGACGTAAAAAACACCGAGGTGGTATTTGACCAGAAGTCTTCCACACGCTCCATCACGCTGCCCCCTTCTTTTTCGTCATCTTGGTGTACATCTCGAACAGTTTTTCGAGGCGCTCGCTGTCGTTTTTGAAGCGGCGGCCTAAATAGATGCGCTCAAGGGTTTCATCGTTTTTATCGTGGGCACGTTTGAGGTTTTCAGGCATGGCGTCGGGCTTATAAAGATCGGCAATGGTGGCGGGAAAATGGGCTTCGCGGGCCAGCAATATATCCTCGGCACAACGTGTCAGAGCGTCTTTCTGGTTCCCCGTCAGCGTTGGCACGGGGAAGGTGTTCCAGCCCAAATCATTTGAATACCGGTAGTCCTCTTTTAGCTTCCCACAAATCGTTGCAATCCAGACAAAGTGAATTCGCGAAGCGAGCAATGCTAAAGACCATAGATCGGCATCATAAAGACCAAATGCTTGCCCTGACAAAATTCCTCCATTTGTCAATAAACCACATGGTAGATACTGCCGCCGTTCGGAAGTCATAATTGGCATAACGACAGTTTGACGTGATGCAGAATACATTTCCCGCATCTGATGCGGGCGATTGGCTAGTTCTTGATTTCCACTATCTGGACTTGCTTTACGGACTGCTCTGGTGTCCGCTATCCGATTGGCAATCGGAGGTATAGATAGAGCTTCTTTCAGCTCTTCATCGGATATCCATAGACAGTATCGTTCTAGATCATTGTTGAATTCTTTGGAACCATAGAAACGACGGATAAGTAGCGCGGCATGGGGAAACAATTCAACGATAGTCTCTCGCTCAGATCTCGATAATGAAAGATGCCCACCATCATTAGCTTTGTTACCAAGCTGCATTTTCGGAAGTTGAATTGATAAGGCTTCGCCCTTGTTCTCTACGTATATTGTTTCCCCTGCTGTTAGATAAGGCGTGATATTATTGACCACCCTCTTTACATCCTGATCAAAAATAGTTTTTTCCACTTTCGTAGTACTGCTTAGCCCCACAATCACGCAAATTACTGCCGCTTTATTCGCCGCATTGTTACTCCATTTGAACGAGGTATGAGCAAAGAAAATTTCGACTCCATCGCAAAGAAGTTCTGGCCACAAAGTTGGTGCCTGTCGACCTTGGGAAATAGAGTTAGTCGAAACCAATGCCATCGACACATTGTAACGACGGCAATAATCAGAACCCTTTAGAAACCACCCACCAACATAATCGATATACCCCCAATTCTTCATACGCCCTAAAAACACGGATTTCACGTCTTCTTTCTGCATTGAAGATAACTTTCCTTTGCCAAGATAAGGCGGGTTGCCGCAAATATAGGTTTCAACCTCGGCTTCCCCACCCTCCAGATTGAGCCTTCCTGTCGGCCCGGCAAGGTCGTGTTCCTCTGCGCTCGCCGCAACAACCGGCGGGCAGACCTCCAGCCAGTCGAGGCGCAGCGCATTGCCAGTGACAATCTGGCCGGTCTTTTTCAGCGGCAGCACATTTTGAAAAGCCTCGCGCTGGCCGATATAAACGACATCGCACTGGAACTCAGCAATAAGAAGG
>JAJRQA010000241.1 GCA_024280475.1 Alphaproteobacteria bacterium | reverse complement strand
GATGTTCGGCAGCCTTTTTGGCAAATTCTTCATCCCGTTTGTGCAGTTTTTCAAGCAGATTTACGTCATGCTCCATTTTCATCACCTTGAGATGTTGTTCAAGCGAGGCGGTATCGATGTTTGGCGTAATATTGTCGAGCTGATTGAGCGATCCTTCATACAATACGCTTGCTGGGGGCAAATCCGCATATTTTGCCTGCTTTAAAGGCGAAATTGTCAGGCGCGAGTGGGTGGTCATGGAGGCCAGCACCAGACTGGCATCAAGGTCGAGTTTTGCCTGGTTTTTGGACGCGTGAGTGGTTTTCAAATGAGCGGTTCCATCCGAGATGATAAAATCAGTGGACAGGGATGGGATGTCGAAGTCTGCATGTAGCAAATGCCGTCTGAAACGCTCTTTGAAGGGGGATTGATCTTCGGATTGATTCCACACGGCAAGTTCGTCATCGACAATGTCGGTTAAGGCTGACGAGGAAAAATGATTTAACCTGGCGCGGGTAAACGTGATCTTGCCTTTGCCATTCATCAATGCAAACAGTCCCGCAGGTCCAAAGCCTCGTCCCTCAAAAGTCATATTGGTTGACATGATCCCGGTGGCGATGGGGCTGTCATCAACGATGAGCGGCAATTGCTCGATAGAGGCGTTCTTGATCTCCAGCTTGCCATTGACGGTCGCCAAGGTCGACGACAGATCGAGATTTCCCGCCGCGTTTATCTGCCCGCCCCAAAGCCTGCCACCAATATTGTCGAGGATGATCTTGCGATCCACGATCCTCGCTGACAGGTTGCCGTTCTTCAAAATGATCTTTTCGCCAATGGTCAGTGTGTCAGCGGTGACGAGTATTTTGGCCCTTATTCCGCGTAGCAGATCGGCGTTAAAACGCCTGCTGGTCATCAGCGGTTTGAGAACTCCAACTTCCCCTTGCACATTTTCTGTCAGCTGGCTGGCCTCTTGCAGAGAGCCTCGGACGCTATTGTCACCTTCCACAAACGATTGTTCGAGCACGGGAGAAAACAGCGAGGGGATATGAAGCGCGCTGGTGAGGATCATCAGATCGAGTTTTTTGTCTTTTCCGCCAAGCTCAAGCGTGGCGCTGCCTTCGACCTCTGATGAGGCGACCGCCCCTTGGATCTGCGAGAACTTGTAGGAGCTGCCTTTTTTATGGAGTGTTGCGCTGAGGTTGAGAGCACCAGATGATTTCTGGTCCCGGCTGTCAATTCCAATGAGTGCTAGTCCAGAGGACATGTCTTTGGCTTGCAGGCGCGTTTTGCCGGCAAAGCTCCAGCGGTTCTGCTGCCACCCCAAAAGTCCATCAAAGCCACCTGTTACCCGCGAGGAGCGATATTCGATGCGGCTGTTAAGGCCGCGTTTTGGGCTGCCAGCGGAACTGAACCAGATCCGTGCCTTGCCGATTTCTTGAAGCTGGGCTGGGTCAACAGCCAGATAGGGTACGATCTGAGTGAGCAGTACGCGACCATCTGCGTTAGTGATCGTGCCCGAAAGCTCCAACTGCTCAATATTGCGCTGTTGCTCGGGCGAGAACAGATTGGCGCCACCTACGCGGTTATCCAGGGAAATATGGCTTGTTCCAGCGACACCATTGACGCGAATATCGGCCCGGTCTCCCGTTTGGGAATTGGCTTGCAGCATAACAGCAAGGCGCAATGGCAGCAGGGATGCGGCCTGATTTTCGGTCAACAGCGCCTTATTTTCGGGCGTAAACCAGGAACTGAATTGCTGCAATTCATCCTGATCTTCAATATTGATTGTGGCGGTCAGCGTGCCGCGCGGGGTCTTGTCCAGATTATTGATGCTGCCATCTGCCTCGACGCGCAGCCCTGTTTGCGAGCGCAGCGACAATTGGGTGATTTGCACACGTTTGTCGCCAAAAAACAGATCAGCCACCAGATCTCGTCCATCAAAATCTTCCAGCCGCAGGCGGCCTGCCCGCAATTGCAGCCTTAGATTATTATTTTTAATCAGCGCCCCAAGCTCAGAATTTTCAGCGGGCGGATTGCTGGTTTTCGTTTGTTCTGTTGGCCCCTTGGTTTTGGCGGGTTTCAACAAGGTGCTTATGAGTTCACGCATGGCAACCGGTCGCCCAACAAGTGCCGCTGAATTGATCTCGCTGGTGGTCAGTTTTAGATAAATTTCGCCGCGCTGTTTTTTGATCGGCGTGAAGCGGGCCGCGCGGTGAGAGATCTTGCCCGTAAAGGAGGTTCCCGCAATATCCCCATGGACCGAATTCAGGGCCCAGATATTGGCGCCAAACAGAACATTGCCGCGCATTGTAAACGGATGCGAGTTTATGGCGCTGATGCCGCCATCTATTTTTGTGCCAGCCATCCAGGTGACGGGATGCCCAAGGTTTTGACCACGTATCAGCCCGGCCCCTTTGAACATCGAGCCGTTTGCCCGCTCTTCAAACAGCCCTTTTATAGCAATCACATTATTGCCGGGCAGCACAGCGTTGAGGTTCTTGATCTGCAACTGATTGCCGGTTTGTTGCAAAGTGATTTGCAAATCCTGAACGAGATCACCGTTCAGTTTGATCTGGTTGATATTAACGAAGAACTGACCGCTATCCAGATTGGCAGCTTTGGTTTGCGCCTGTATCCCCGCAAACAGATTGGCCACCACTTCCTTGAGGGAATTGCCAACCTGCATGCCATCTTTTAAATGATCGATATCTATCAGCCTGGAGCCAAGATTACCGCTGATGGCGATATGTCCCATGTCCCAGGAAAGGCGCCCTTTTCCAGTCAGTACCTGCGGCCGGTTCTTGTGCACGATGGTGATGAGGATTTTATCAAACAAGGCGCGTTGCGTATTGGCATTAATCGATGTTTTGACCTCGATTGGCCGTACCCTGTTTTTGCTTTTCTCCGTTTGGTCCTGGTTTTGGGGGGCTTTGAAAAACGGGAAGCTCCCAGAAATGACCCCGTTCAAGGTGGGCTGGCTTCTCAATTTCAGGATTGACCCATCAAAGGCATAGCGCTGTCCTTTGCGCGAAGAGCGCAAGATTGCCTTTACCCGCATCTGCTCTTTATCATCTATGCTGCCGGTTGAAATGCGAAGCACCTGTTCGAGAGCCCCCTTGCCGATTGTGCCATCAAATTTAAACGGGCCTTTCAGCGAGCCGGCAGAAAAACCACCATTCAGATCCGTTATGATCCGGCCGCGTTTTTTTTCGACACCAGCACCCGATATTTTGGTGCT
>JAJRQA010000240.1 GCA_024280475.1 Alphaproteobacteria bacterium | reverse complement strand
AAGGCTGGCGATGTCGTCAATATCCGTGTGCTGGATGTAGATGTGGCGCGTAAACGCATCAGCCTGTCTATGAAATCTGGGGAGGCAATAAAATCTGGTGGGGAGGGAGAAATACCTGTACCTCACAAAGAGCTGGATAAATCCATCAAAGCCAACAAGTCAGAAGAACCACCCTCCAATCCCTTTACGGAAGCCTTTCGCAAAGCTGGCAGATGAAAAAACAGCAGGTGATATTGAGAAATTTTCTTTCGCTGTAAGCGATCATATTTTGCATTTGGTGCATGTCTGCTTTGGGTCAAAAGTGACGGTCAGCGCGGTCTGACCAATATGCCCGCTCTACCCTCCACATCGGCCACTCACTCTAACTGCCTCAAGCGGCGAAAAAGTGCCAGAAGTTGACATTGAATTTGGACTCATCCAAGCAAGAACTATCGGGAGCTATTTTTTCTATTTCCACGTAGTGTATTGAAATGATAATATTTTTTTATTTTTCAACTGTGAGTTGGGGGGGCGATGAGGACGATTAGGCACGTTAGATAAAAGTCGAGCTATGTCTGACGTCAATATGTATGGGACACAATAGGATTATTGCCTAACGGATTGTTTTGGGCTTATCTTATTTCTCGAGGCGAGGTCGCTGTATGGGCAATATTTCCTACGAGAGATTATCGCGCTCCTTGAAATACGAGGCCGACGAGCGATAAGAAATGAAAGAAGAAACTGTCGCGCAAAGTGATCGGCGAATAGCTCTCCTTCTACAACAATCAAAGGCCACACTCATCTCTTGATGACTAGACCCCGAACGAGGCTTGCTGGAGTAGTCGCGAAAAGAAAATGGTCACATGATCAAAAAGAGGATTGCGCCTTAACTTCGCAGTTAAACTGTCCATAAATGTAGGACCAGCTCATAGAGCGATGGCTTGGCAATTGACTACAAACACTCGTTAATTGGATGCATAGATGACGATCGCAAATTTCAGTGAACTTGCTCAGGGAATTTCAGCATTAGCTACGACTTTAGCTATTATTGTTGGTGCTGTGTGGACGTACTTCATGTTCGTGCGAAAAAGAATTGGGATGCCAAAGCTGACAATTCAGTTGGAGACCGAGGTACTAAAATTGAACAATGACGAACGGCTAGTAAGCATAATGGTTCAATTGAAGAATACCAGCCTAGTTTTGTTTGGCTCTGAACGGGCTGAATTGAGAGTGCTGCGCGTTAGGTCAGCAAACCAGAGCGAATACCCATTTCTATCTCAAAAAAAGAATGCTGCTTTGGAACTTATTGCTGCTATCGAATGGCCGCAGATCCATAAAAAGGAATGGCTGTGGCAAACAGGACAGTTCGAAATCGAACCGGGTGAACAAGATGTACTATACACTGATTTCGTCGTTGGATCCCAGCTTGAATTGATCAAGCTTGATATCTTCGTTGCGAACCCTAACAAGAAGAAAAATGACCTTGGTTGGGTCGCAACTAAATTTGTAAATTTAACCTAACGACAAATAGCAATGCCAACACAAGTGTCAGAACAAATTTGGGTGATGACATGTAAACCGAATGGCTGTGCATACTCTCTTGTCCGTTCAATGTCTTGGCGGTGAGAAGAAAGCTATTTCCCAGCTTCTTGAAGGGCGCTTGCGCAGCTTCAAGCCTGCTTCTCCCCTAATTTTGTCCGTTGCAATCTTCTGTCGCGTGCGAAGAAAAAGTACCATGAGGGGGGCATAAAGGGCGGAGGCGCCCCCCTTGTTGACAGCGTTTTTTATAAAAAATTCCAACCATAGATTGTCGTTATTGCGAGAGTATAGACGCCAAGCATGAAAACATTGATCGGATTGCCAGAAAGTTTAGGAGTTTTGATCTGTGATACATTCAAGGTTGCAAGTCCCAAGCCGCTGGCGGCGAGAATGAGAGAAAACATTCCCTGGCTAAACCAACTTTCAAACAAAAACAGGAAAACAAAAAATATGCTATTATTATCAATCGCAAGGCCGGTGTATTTAGAACCATCAGCAAGACCGAACGTGCTAAAATAACTCAACCGGATCACCCCAAATACAAGCATTACAAATACTACGGGGAGAAAAAGTGGATCAAACTTCCCATAACTCAAAATTAGAATGGCAGGTGTGATGCCATAACTTATGATGTCTATGAGCAAGTCGAGTTGCCCACCAAATATTTGGTCAGAACCAGTTCTGCCTTTCATCGCGCGTGCAATGAGACCGTCAGCCCAGTCAAATGCGACCGCCCAGATCATGCCAATCATTGCAGCGGGATAAACGCCTAAGATGATAAAATAGATCGCTAGCAATGAGCAACCAAGTCCTGCAAGTGAGCAGATATTGGGAATATCCCAGATATAAGAAATAATCGACTTGGGCTGCAGCTCTTGAGAAGCTGGGTTTTCGGTTGTCATGGCAAGTCCTATAAGTTAAAAGATAAGTACCTCACGACAGGATGACAGGAGCGACCTTTGATTCGCCCAAAACTTTTGACAGCTCAAAGCTTTCAAAAGTTTCCCTGCTTTAGACTTTTTGAAAATCTAGCGTGATCTCACCTTGGCGGTCGGAAAACTGAATTGTTTTCTGATGGTCTGAAAACCGATGCCTCCTGATAGCACCGTAAATGACCATGATAAAGGATAATGTTAGCGAATGATTGTCTATACCGTTGGCACTTTTGATTTATTGCATGTTGGCCACCTTGCCCTATTGAACCACTGCAAGACATTGGGCGATGTTGTCGCTGTTGGGGTGGCTTCGGGTGAAGTTGTAAACCTTTACAAGCCGAATATCCCTGTAATCCCCCTGCAACAGAGAGTGGAAATGTTGGAAGCTTTAGCTTGTGTCGATATTGTACGTCCCTACCATGAACTTGAATATGTTTCTGCTTGCAAGGAGTTGAATGTTGATATTTTCGTGATCGGCGAGGATTGGGGGAGTAAGCCCCACAACCTCGACGTGGAAGCCTATTTGGAGACAAATGTAAAACAGATTGTTCAAGTTCGTTATGACCCCCAAACCTCATCCACGAAAATAAAGCAAACGGTCATTTCCCAATTTCAAGCGGGAGGGGGGGCTTAGCCTGCATGCCAGCTTAGGGTCAAATCCGGTTTTTGTTCGCTGCACGGCATTTAGTCTCTTGTTGAATGAGCGCCAGAACAATGTCCCCAATACGGTATACCGCCACAGGACAAATTTACTAGATATAAAAATGGCACAATCACGTGTCCGGTTAGGGCAGAAGTATATTAAACGAGACAATTCTTCGTGGTGTCTGGTCGTGTGCTTTTCTTAAAATGTTTTATTCTCTACAGGTGCGGGCACTTTAGGAGGTTTTTGAGTGGCAAGGCGATGGATTGCTGATGATGGGTCCTGGATAAATTTATGAGTTGAAGCCCTTCAACAACCCCACCTTTGTGGCCATAAATTTTCAAGAATGACGATTGGTCGGATTGCTCCCCCTCGTCATCCTTGAAAATATGCGGCCACAGTGTTTGTTCGGGGCAAAGAAGCCATCCCGCATATTTATCGAGGATCCATGCTCGCTGACATTAGCGTTGGGCACAATTGTTACTCCAAAATGAGCCTTTCAACACAGTCTTTAAAGGTGCCGCTCTAAAACATCTCTTAACAAATGAATGTCTACTAACGCGCGATGGCACGAGCCCCCTATATCTCACCCTAAATGGGGTTTGGAGATTATCCCCAATGCCCGCTGCGCAAGCGGCCAAGCTAAGTCGAAAAAAGAGGCAGGCGGGGTCTTTTGCTACCGCTCTCGCCACAATAAATACCCACCTGATGACATGATGATGCTGGCCCCAAGCAAGGTCCACCAGCTTGGCAGATCGCCAAAAATCCCCCAGCCCAGCACGGTCATGGACGGTAGGCCGACATAGGTAAAGGGTGCCAGGATCGGGGCAGGGGCAAGCCGGTGGGCAAGCACCAGCAGCCAGTGGCCAAATCCCCCAATAAAACCCATTAGCAGTAGCAAAACCCAGATCAGGACGGTTTGCGGCCAGATCCATTGGGCATAGGCGAGCGGCGCGAATAGAATAAACCCTGCAAAAGGAGCTGTAATCTGCATGAGTTCGGGGGCTTCAAGCTTGCTGATATAGCGGGTGGAAATCATATAGAGCGCATAAGTGAGAGCGGCTCCCAAGGAATAGATCATCGCATAGTGGACACCGCCAAAGCCAATGCGCGTAATAAAGAGTACGCCGGTGAATCCGAGCGCAATGGCCATAAAACGCCGCCAGCCGATCCACTCATTCAGCAATGGCCCGCCAAGCGCCGCGACAATCAGCGGGGCAATAAAAAACATGGTGACGGTCTGGTCGAGCTGTAGGTATTTTAGCGCCAGAAAATTCAGCCCCGTTGTCGCCGCCATCAGCATCGAGCGCGCAAAATGCATCCATTTATGGGGTGTGTTGCGGGTTGTCAGCAGCAAAAGGGGGCCAAACATCAACAGGTTCAACAAGATATTGCCGGCAAAGCGAACCCAGATGATCTGCGTTACGGGCAGCCCGGTGCTATTTGCCAGATATTTCGCCAGGGTATCGAGCACGCTAAACAGACTCACCGCGACGCACATCAATGCAATGGCCTTGCGCCTGTCTGCGCGGTTGATCGCATCGATCGAGGGGGCTGATTTCATATTTTATGCTCATCGGTCTGCTCAAAACAGGGGCCTTTTGAGATCCTTGCGGGGTGATCAACCTCATATCACGGATCGGGATCACAACAATCTATTGTTTTCACGAGGCAGGGCCTTGACCTTTTGCGTTTTGAGCCATATGTTCGCGCCAATCAGGGGATAATTACTGATCAGCTTTTGATTCTGTTGAAGTCTGTAAAAAGACCAATTCGGGAATGATAGGCTGTATTGTCTCCTCCTCCTTATGTGGGCCCTTAGCTCAGTTGGTAGAGCAACTGACTTTTAATCAGTAGGTCGATGGTTCGAATCCATCAGGGCTCACCACTAAAATCAAGCACTTAGCGAAAACTCATCAGACTAAACCATAAAAAATAGGCGGCGGATAGGCAACAAGACAACGTGCTCATCCAGGTTCTGTGATGTTTAATTTCGCCGTAGGTGGGGTGATTTGAGACATGCGCATATGCAGCTAAACGACAAATCTTCGGGTTTGGCTGCTCAAAAAGCGTCCCGCATAATTTCTTAAAATGTGAATCTATCCATGAGACGTCTAATCGTCTTATTATGTTTGGCATGGAAAGGTGTTTTTGGGACTTATATTGGCTTCGCGAGCCCATTATGGAAGTAGCTTTGGCCGCATCTTCTTTCTATATAATTCACCGATAAGCAGGGTTGCATTACATTTTTTACAGCAAAACATCGCACGGGATTGAGGTTATTCGTATTTCGCATCAAAAACGGGATAATCCTCGGCATTTGGGATTGTCGTATGAAGGGCAGGGGTTCGTGGCAGGATATTGGAATTGATTAACATTTGCTCCCCAGCTATTCCTCAGCTCCAGTACATGCTGATCCCTGGCGTCAAGCGCCTCCCTCATTTCCTTGAGATATCCAAACCGGATGTAAATCCCGGCCAGGCCTACGAATTACTCCCTGTTCAGCAAGAACAGGGAGTATGGCTTCATAGCGCTTTCTAATGGCAAGAATTTTGATCATTTCGCCCCTATAAACATCAGGTCAAAAATAATAAATATCTGCCGTTATTTTTTGTTGCATTTTAATGATAATTCTACTCATTTATTTATGCGCAGATCCTTAGTCATCATCAAAATAACCTCTATCTGCGCCGCTATGACAAGCCTTGCAATTAGACATGGTGCCAGCTTTTTTCTTCGCCTTACGCGAGACTTCATGATTATGCTCATTGACAAACCAGCGTAATTCCGTGATACGCAGGGCCGGATTACGAAACTTGCCTTTATCCGATTTTTTTATGAAATAATTGGTGATATGCTTGGTGGTTTTTTCGTCAAGAGTAGCATCCTCGCCAAAATGGTCCGACAGGTTTAGCATAATTTTTTTCCATGAAGCCGCTGGCAGCAGACCTGCGGGAAAAGCCATATGGCAAGCGCTACACTCGGTCTTGGTAATCTTGTCTCTGATCGGTGCATAAGACTTCCCATCAGCTAAAGCTGCTGGAGTTGCAACGACAAGTAGCGCGAGAGTGAGAATTACTTTTTTCATTGTTTTGTTTCCTTGAATTCTGGGATGAAAAGATCGTTTACTGAGTGCTCATGAAGGTGATGAAATCGCCCTTTTCGAGGGCTGTACATTCGCGTCCCAGTACCGAACGGCAATTGCGCCGGAACCATTTTGCAACTTTTTTGGGATCGCTGTAGCGATCTTTGGTTTTCGACAGAGCCATGGGTGCGATGTCTTTCCCGGCCCGTGTCTTGCCGGTTTTTAGAGGCGATTTGGTATGACAGACCGTGCAGGAGTTTGTTTTGGGCTTTCCACCTTTATGAGTGGAGGAAAACAAAACTTTACCGCGTTCTGCGGAAAAGGCTGTGCCGGCCTCATTTTGCAGTTTTTCCAATATGGATGTGCGGGCTGACCCGGCCTGAGCCGGTGCTAGACTGGCAACAAGAAGGCCAGCCAGAGTGAGTATTAAAACAGGTTTAGACATTTAAATTTCCTTTTCTTTTTGATAGAGGGGTATGCTTATTTGCTGATCATCGAAACGCCCACTGCGGGCATCCTTGTGGCAAGCAATACAATTGCCTTTCGAGCCGATGGATTTTCTGGCAAAAACGTTTTTGGCTATTTCACCATGGCGCTTTTTCCAATAGGGAGTTGTGGTGATACTAATGGGGTTTTTCGCGTCAAGCTCGCGTAGATTGTTCGCCGCCTCCGTGTCCCACTTTTCCGATGCATATTTTTGCAACCAGTCTGACAGACCTTTTGAAATATCCTTGTCAAGAGATGCATCTTCACCGAAATGCTCTCCAAGCCCCATCATCAGTTTTCGCCAGGAGTTGGCAGGCAACAAGCTGGGGTGATAGGCAAAATGGCAATCACCGCATTCACTGGCATATGTCTCGTTCGCGGTCATTTTTACCAGACCGTTCGGTGGAAGGTCTGCCAAAGCGACATAGACCCAGCCACCGCTGCTAACGATTAAAACGAGGACGGTCAAAAAGACAAAAGCTGACTTTAGTTTCGAATGCTTGATTTCATCGGGAGATGCACTTTCCTTGGTGCCGGTTACCATCGACCGCACCAGATTATCTCCACTTAAACGGCTTTCAACAAAGACCCCGATAATGTGTCCACCTATGAGGGCGAGCAGCAAAAACGCCAGCACTTCATGAATTTCCTCAAAGGCTTCGCCTACAAAATAGGGGACCACCCCGGCTAAAACGCCCTGGTTTTCCTGACCACCCAACACGATGAGCCCAGAAACCGTGATACTGATCAACACAAATACCAGCGCAAAAACCATCAAGGCTCCTGCGGGATTATGCCCGGTATAATGAGAAGGCCGGCCTCGAAGCAGCTCCTTGAAAAATCGCAATGTTTCGGCCCGAGAAAAAACGAAACTGGAAAAGCGGGCATAGGGAGAACCAACGAGGCCCCAGATCAACCGGGTGATGATCAGACCGCCAATGCCGTAGCCGGCCCAGACATGATAGTCGAGCCACCATTCTTCGCCCAGAAAACCGGTAATACCGGTGATCAAGACCAATATAACAAGGGACCAGTGAAAAAGACGAACAAACAGATCCCAAACGAGAACGGCTCGCATTTCTTTGACGGGAGACTTTCCCAGGTTATGAAGCAGGTTATCCATTGGCATGCCTCGCTTAGTCGTTCAAATCGGGATCTCCGGGGCGAAGCGGATAAGACGGTAATCAAACATCCGCTTCGCTTGGGAACGAGAGCCTAGTTGCTGTAACTGCGAGGCCCTTCTTCTTCATTGTGTTTGGAATCGCTGCGTTTTTGGGCGCTTTCATATCTTTCATAACGTCCGGCATTTGAATGACGCTCTCCACGTTCATGACGCTCTCCACGTTCATGACGTTCTCCACGTTCGTGACGTTCTCCACGTTCGTGACGCTCTCCGCGTTCGTGACGTTCGCTGCGTTCGTGACGCTCTCCACGTTCATCGTGATCATCACGGTCGGCAAAAGCTGGTGTACTAAGGCTAAGGGCCAGAAGGGCAGTAGCGGCGGCGGCAGTCAGTGTCTTCATCATCATTGTCGTTATCCTTTGATTTACGTTGCTGTTTGGTATGACAATGCCGTTATGACATTTAGCGGATTTGCCTAGCCTTAAAAGCAATTTAAGCTTGAGTTCAGTTTCAATAGTTCATAATTTGCCATTGGATAGAACGCGCGATCCTCCAGCAAAAGCTAAGAAAAGTTTAATGAAAAGAGCCATCACCACAATCTGCTTTATTCTTGTGGCAACAGGGTTATCCCTGTTGAGCGTTCTTTATGGGGTGTCTCCGCTTTTCGCAGATAGCGAACCGTATAAACACGAACCAACCACCAGTGCGGATCGTGATCAAACCGTATCCCTATTGCAGATCATTAAAACCATCGAGCGAGATTTTCCGGGGCGTTTGCTGGAAATCGAATTGGAGAATGAACGCATCGGCGGCACCTATATCCTTGTTTATGACGCCAAGGTGCTGACCTCTTCCGGGGATGTACTCAAGCTCTATTATGATGCAAAAACCAGCAAGCTTTTGAAATTCAAGGGGCATCACCAAAAAGCAAGAATAAAGAAAAGACCTAGTCGGAGTAAAGCTCGTCGAAAAAAACAGCGTAAAAGACATGATGATGACCATGATAAAGAGCACGATGATGACTGAACGGAGGCCTTGTGAGAATTCTTGTTGTTGAAGATGATACGCAAATCGCCCGTCACGTCAAATCAGCTCTTGATAAGGCAGGCTATGCCGTTGACGTAGCCCATGACGGGGAGGAAGGACATTTTCTTGGTGATACAGAACCCTATGATGCTGTGGTTTTGGATCTTGGACTACCTGTGATCGATGGCCTCACCGTTCTGCGTAAATGGCGACAGGACGGCCACTCAATGCCTGTTCTCATTCTCACTGCGCGCAACACCTGGCGTGATACGGTAACAGGTCTACGCGAAGGCGCCGATGATTATCTCAAAAAACCTTTTGAACTCGAAGAGCTTCTAGCCCGCCTTGAGGCCCTGATCCGTCGCTCTTCCGGCAATGCCAATCCGCTTTTGACCTGTGGGTCCATTGAGCTTGATACCGGCACCAACCGAGTGTTATACGAAGGTTTCCCTGTTGAGCTGACTGCCCTTGAATTCCGCACCCTCTCTTATCTCTTGCACCATAAGGAAGAGGTGATTTCCAAGACGGAACTCACGGAGCATATTTATGGTCAGGACTTTGACCGCGATTCAAATGTCATAGAAGTGCTTATTAACCGATTGCGTAAAAAACTATGTTCGCAAATTATCAAGACCCGCCGTGGTCTGGGCTATCAGCTGATAGATCCTCAAAATGACCCTTCCTAAATCCCTGACCTTCCGCCTTGCAGCGACGTCTGCCCTATGGGTCGTTGGCACATTGCTTGCTGTGGGTCTGCTACTGATATATCTGTTTCGTGACCATATCGAACGGCGTTTTGATGCGCAGCTTGGCGACCATATGGAAGAGCTTCTTGCAGCCAGTGAAATCAGGCCGGACAAAGATCTGCACCTCACATGGACTCCCACGGATCCTCGTTTTCATCGCCCCTATTCCGGCTGGTACTGGCAGATACTATACAAAGAAAAAAGCCTCAAACACTCGAAATCTCTGTGGCACAATGCCCAGCCTCTTACCAAAAATCAGGATAAAACCACTTTTCCCATCGAAATTCTCAGCGGCCCGGGAGAAAAGAAACTGCGGGCCCTGAAGCGGGGCATCACCCTGCCAGACTCCGATCAGCATTTCACCTTCGTGGTTGCTGGACCTGTTGCCAATATTGAGGGGGATGTTAATCTTTTCACTCGCCAGCTCGTTTTCACGCTTGGCTTGCTGGCGCTGGCACTACTTGCGGCTATTTTTCTGCAGGTACGCTTTGGTCTGCGCCCTCTTCGCTCCTTGCGTCGCGAAATTTCCATGATCCGCAGTGGTGAAAAACAAAGAGTACCAACAGCTGTGCCAACCGAGGTTATGCCAGTTGTCAGCGAACTCAATGCGCTGCTCGACCATAACAGCCACATGCTTGACAAAGCCCGTGCGCAGGCCGCCAATCTGGCCCATGCTCTAAAAAACCCCCTGACGGTTATGAGCATTGAAGCAGGGCAAATAGAGGGTGAACGCGGCAAGATCCTCAAGGACCACACAAGCATTATCAAGCGCCATATCGAGCGTCACCTGTCGAGGGCGCAGGCTGCTGGCATACAGCGCTCAGGCAATCTCAAAACCCCTCTCGCGCCGATCCTTGAAGATCTGCAATTTTCCATGCAGCTCTTGTATAAGAAGCGTTCTCTTGATTGCTCTCTTTCAGGTTTTAAAGACCTGTCCTTTCGGGGCGATCCACATGATGCTGAAGAAATGCTGGGTAATCTCTATGACAATGCCTGTAAATGGGCGAAATCAAGCGTTCGTATAACAGGGACTTTGCAAGACAAAATGCTGGTCATCACGATCGAAGACGATGGGCCTGGCATCCCCGAAGAACATATCAAGGATATAATGCGACGTGGTTTGCGGCTGGATGAAACCGTGGCGGGTAGTGGCCTTGGCCTCGACATCGTGTGTGATATTGCCGAACTGTACAAAGGCAGCTTATGTCTTTCTCGCTCTGACATGAACGGACTAAAGGCAGAATTGAAACTTCCAGCAGCCATGAAGACAAACAGCTTTTCGTAGTTGAGTATCTTCTCAACAATATGGGGCGCTGTGCCAATCTTCGCCATGCCACTGGCAGCGGTGTGGTGCAAATCATGCAAATTCCAGGTTCTCGATAACAATCTGCTTGTCCAGTCGGCGTTTGCGCTTCTTCTAGCCATTAGATAAGCGTTTTAAGAGGTTTGGCTAATCTGCTTATTGAGAGCTGCGAAAATAATGAGTGGGACGGTTACCAAGGGAGCTTTAGATGAAATATTGTCGCGTCCTTACTATCGGCGCGTCCAGTTTTGTCCCCCGCAAATAAGGCCGCCCAGCACACAGCCTTGCACTTGGAGGCGGTTCTTGCCGATCAGGCGCATTTTTGAAATATACCATTGTCCGGCATCCGCATCGAGGATTTGCCCGCCGGAGTAAGAGCGGCCCTTGCGGCGCATGCTCTTGACGATGATCGTGCCAAACATTTTGCGATTAACCTTGCGCCCACCTCCACCTACCAGCCTGCCGCAATATCTTGTGCCGCAACGGTAAAACTTGATGTAACCCCATGAGCCATTTTTGGCGCCGGTTTTCCACGTGCCAAGGATATCAGCGTGGGCAATCGTTGGGATCGCAAACACCGATAATATCGTAGCAATTATGATGGAGGCCTGGAGCGTCAACGTTTTCATAGCATTTCCTTTTTTAGCGGGACCATAAGTGTAAATTTCGTTCCAGCCTCAGGACTGCTGGTGTGTTGCAACGATAGTCCCGCAGTTTCAGCCTGCTGGCGAACAATTGCAAGGCCTAACCCGAAGCCGGATGACCCTTCACCCTTTTGCCAGGGATCGAATAATCCTTTCCCCTCAGGGTCGAGCTTCTTAAAATCGCCATGGGCGTTGTTGGCAACTTCAAACGCTACCTGCGCTCCTTCAACCTTTGCAATCAGGCTGACCGTGCCGCTCCTGGTATGTTTTATCGCATTGGAAATCAAATTTGATAAAACGCGCATCAATGCAAGAGGGTGGACCTCGACCGTCCGGTCCACCGATTTAACATTGAAACCAAGATCCTTGCCATTTGCTTCATCGCGGAACATGCGCTGCAGTGTCTTTGTGATAAGATCGACCGAGACGGGTTCGCTTGCATTGGGCTCAAGGGCGTGCCGTTCATCATCATGCAGCGGATTTGAAACAGGCGCATCGATAGCAATATCGGTTTTTTTCCCCTCCCTTGCTTCCTCCATGTAGCTGGCAGCCAGCTGGTCGAGATATTCAAACGCTGCTTTCAATTGTTCTTGCACTTCTGGTGGCTTGTTTTTGGCCAAAACTGCGATACTGGTGCGCAGCGAGGATATGGGCTGACGAATGTCGTGCGATGCGGTTGCCATGCGCATGTTTTGCAGGCGCGCAACTTCTCGCGCCGCGCTATAACGTTTTTCCGCTTCCAGCAATTCCTTATTGATGCGTGCCTGTTCCATCGCCTGATCAAGCGATTTTTGAATGACCTGCTCACGGTCAGAACGCACAACAATAATCTGATGCAGGAATAGAAATGAAAAGGCGAAGAGGCACAGGGCCATCACCACCCTGTTGACGGTCGTGAGATGGACGTCAAACCCGAACCAGCCAAAAGAGATGAATACGGCAGCAAAGACCGCACAAAGAAGAACAAAACCTATCAGGTAGCGAATGAGCCGATCTGGTCCTCCTTGCAACCGCGTAAAGGTTGCAAGGGGTATGAAGTGCGAGATGCCAGAGGATGCAGCCACGACGTTGAACAATAAAATGGAGGTATCAAGCGGTAGATCAAGGCTGATGAACCAGAATATCCAGACCGAACCGGCGGCGACACGCAATGGGATCTTGAAGCGGGTGAAGGGGTGATCTGGAGTAATGGAGTAAGACGCGAGCGCCACAATGCACATCGCCATGAAATAGCCAAAGACCTGAAGTTCGCGGGGCTCAAGCGTCAAACCCGACCAGACAATGCCTGTTACATTTTGCTCAAGCAGGCCAACATAAGCCAGGCCCATAGCAATCAGGCCCATATAACCGGACCAAATATATCGCCTCAGAGCGATCGATACGCCAAGAAGCGCAAAAATCAGGGTAAACAGGCAGGTATAAAACACCGCCGAGCTGACTACCGTTGCATGCAAGGAGCCTAAGTCCGCCCTTTGCTGGGCGAACGCGATCGCCAAGGCCGGCGCGCAATACAAACTGCTTGCGAGCATGATAGCCATCATCACCGGGCCCCGGTAACCAATGAAACTTGCTTGCGATAGTTTGCTTGGGATAAACATGCTACTCTACTCCTAGCTCGGCTGGAGAATATTTTTTGATGCCATACCACACCGGAAGTAAGTTTACCGCGATAATTGCCGATGACCACACGATTGTACGATCAGGATTAAGGACAGCGCTGGAAGAGCCAGGCTTTCTTGAGGTTGATGGTATTGAAGTTGTTGGCGAAGCAGAGAACGGCCTGGAAACCATAGAGCTGGTCAAGACCTTGAGGCCTGATCTGTTGCTACTTGATATCTCCATGCCGTTTGCCTCGGGCGCCGAGATTTTGCTGGATATCCAGCGCTGGAGCCCGGATACTAAAATTGTCGTGCTGACGGCAGTCACCTCAAGCGGCCTGTTGGCTGGTCTGGTCGAGGCGGGCGTCGAGGGTTTGTTTTCCAAGGCCTCAGACAGTGCGGAGCTATTTGACAAACTGCCCCTGATCCTTCGTGGCAGTAAACATGTTGAATCAAAAATACTTACACTTTTGGAGCAATCTCCCCCAATGCCTGCGCTGACACCGCGCGAACGCCAAACGCTCAATATGCTTGTGGCGGGGAAAACCAATGCGGAAATTGCTGATCTTATGGGCATCAGTCCCAAGACAGCAGAAAAACATCGGGCAAGTTTGATGGCAAAACTGCAGGTACGTTCGCTGGTTGAATTAATGTCCAAGGCATTGAAAGAAAATCTCATCGAGCAACAAAATCTTCTGTAGTAAATAAAGTCCATTATACAATTCCCTAAACAAATTCTCGTGTGTAAATCGTCATCGTAATATGAATGTAGGATGAATAAGCCCCCCGCGGAATGGGGTATTCCCCCCATATGATCCAGCACGTCCTTTGTATATCTTTTTCTCAACGGCAACAAAATTGTCCCCCGGCAGTCACCGTCATACAGCTTGAGAGAAGGAACTTCAAAATGTCGAAAATTGAAAAATCTACCACCAATAAAATAACCCGCCGCAACCTCCTGACCCGCGCTATTCTACCCGCCCTGGCAGTTGCCCTGCTAGCTGGTGTTAGCGTCACAACCTACTCCGCCCCGGCAGAAGCTGCTGCCTCCTCCTATTCTCGAGGATATAGCCAAGGTCGCAATACCGGCTACAAGGACGGCTACGAGGATGGCTACAAACGCTCCTACAGGGCCTCGTACAATGATGAGCTCAATCGCCCTCGTTCCAATGGCACCTTCTCCAGTGCCAACGCCAACAACAGCTGGGCTGAATTTATCCGCGGATACCAGAATGGCTACCAAAAAGGCTACCAGAATGGCTATCCAGTCGGAAAAAGCGCCGGCCGCTCTGATGGCAAGGACGATGCAATAGATCTAAAGGGCGATTTGCGCGCAAGATTGCGCGAATGCATGCGAAGCGGTGGTTTCAACTGCCGCTAGGACACTAGAAACGGCATGACGGCGGCGGGGTAATATAAAAGCTCACCGTCGTCAGCTCCCTTACATCAACACGCCAAGCAATTGGCAGAAATTAAAATTGCCCTGTTCGCGCAGACTGAAACAGGCAAACCATTCATTACATTAGAAGGAAAGAACAATGTTTCATTTAAAGCAATTCTTTTATACGAGCGGGGCGAAATTAAAGCTTGCAGCCATTGCGACCATCACTATTGGCGCGCTTTTCGTAACAGGGGCCGCGCAGGCGGTGATCATGGCGCCAAACGGCATCACGACAAAAAGTGCTCCGCTGGCAAGGCTTGATACTGCTCTTGTTCAACAGGTTCATTACCGCACCTATACTCACCGGCATCATAACAACCATCCTGGCGCAGACAATGGCAAGAAAAGACCTGATCATTATATTTCCCAAAAGCAGTGCAGAATTGTCTGGAAAAGACGAAAAGCCTATCGTGGAAAATATCAGGTTCCCTCATGGTATAGCAGCAAATGTGTCGCCCAGTACGGATATCCACCTATTGGAGAATCCGGAACGGAAACAACTCCCGTAATACCGCAGCAGTGCAAAAAAATCTGGAGACAGTACAAAATTTCCTTGAGAATGTCGAGTTCTTCGAAGACGCGCAGACTGCTCGCAATCTTTCGAAAGTGTATGAGCATTTACGCGAACACGGCGAGATAGGCTTATCGCCATTGACCTGTGCCCCAAGAACAATCCTGTAAGAAAGGACCAAGATAATGAACACGACATATCATCAACACGCGATTCAAAAACCAAATTCCGCTTTGGCTGCTTTTAAGACAGCTATCGTAACAGCGGTGGCCCTCACAGCTATTATTTTGCCTGCAAACGCAAGTAAGTTTGATAGCTGTCGCGAGAATTGCGCCAAACTGCAGCTGATCACCGAGCCACAGCGAGACGATGATGGCGACGATAGCGAGCAACGCTTCTGGAAGCCGAAATGGCAAGGCATACGTCTGGATGCCCGTATGCATATTGACGCCGGTTACGACCACCCATTTGTCGCTCACGAGTTTTGCAACGAGCGCGGCTATACACGAGCTTCAAGCTATCGGGTCGCCACCGCCTGGCGCACCATAGGCCGGGGCGACAAACATATTTTTCGCAACGGCAAAAGTTCCAACACGGCGTTTCGCTATATCCATTGCGCACGCTAGCCGTATTCAGCGGCGTTTGCAGCGAAATCTGAGCAATCTTATTGTGGCGCGCTTGATCCTTGATCAGGCGCGCCGGAATTTCGATAACTGTTATTAGGGGAGGCGTTGATGGGGATATGTTGTCTTCGTTGCTAGGAAAAGTTGATCTAAAGCTGACGTTCGACATCGATCTGGGAAAGGACAGGAATGTGGAGCAACTTACTGTTTCAAGATTATTCCCGAAAGGCGGGTTTCCATTACAACCATTTATATCCCCTATAATTGCGCTGCCCATTTGGGTCAGTCGCCCGAGTTAAGCGCAAGACGTCGGGTGTCTTCCTTTGCCTCCGATAAAAGCCAGTTTCTGAAGATTTCTATTTTGGGAAGGTTTGCCGTCGGGTTCGGGCAGACAATCCAATATGCATAATTGACGTTCAAAGATAACTCGAACGGCCGAACCAGATGTCCGTTAAGGATATCATGGACCGCTAATCCCGTGCGCGCCAACCCAACACCTTGTCCAGAAAGCGCAGCATCAATCACCATGCTGGCTTGATCAAAAACCGGCCCCCGACTGAGATCCAGTCCCTCTATATCTGCAATGGCCAGCCATTTGGACCAGTCCTGACGGTTGTCAAGATGTAAGAGTTTGTGATGGGCGAGATTTCTAATATCCCTCAAGGATTTTCGACCTTGCATCAGCTTTGGGCTGCAAACAGGAAATAGTTGCTCAGAATACAATCTGGTATAGCTGAGGCCCTGTTCTGGTCCATCGCCGTGTCGGATCGCAACATCAACATCGTCTTTGGTAAAATCGATATGACGCTTGGTTGCGCTTAACCGGAGGTCAATTTGCGGAAAACTATCAGTGAAGCGACCAAGGCGATGGACCAACCATTTGGATGCAAAATTTGGCGAAGTGCTAACTGTGAGCACGCCTGTGTTCTGGCGTTTCAGCAACCGGTCCGTACCGGCTGCGACGCGATCCAGTGCCTCTCTCGCGACGCCATAATAATCGCTCCCGGCAACAGTCAAAGACAGGCGCTGAGGTTTTCGCACGAACAGCCTGATCCCCAACTCGGCCTCTAACGCTTTAACCTGATGGCTGACCGCGCCCTGGGTCACGCACAGCTCCTCGGCGGCACGCGTGAAGCTCTCATGCCGAGCGGCCGCTTCAAAGGCTACGAGTGCATTCATGGATGGCAGATTACGAGCGATATTTGCCTCCTGTCATTAGTTAATCTCATGCATAGCGGAGAATTGATGCTTTGCAATCAATGCCGAACAATATCATTACTACTCTATATATACAAATAAATGCGAGGAAAGGAAGAGTCATGAAGCGACATAGCACCAGTAGGCCACCTTATCAGAACCGTAGTTTTTTTGGGGCTATTTTGAGGCGGATAGAATTTTTCATGAGCGTTCAGACCGAACGCCGAGATCTTCTGGATCTTGATGATGACAGGCTTCGCGACATTGGTATTTCGTACAAAGACGCACGCAGCGAAGCTCATCGTTCATTCGGGGATTTACCGCTCAACCGCTTGCAAGCCGCTTCAGGTCTTCAAAAACCAGCAAGTAGAACTCCAATTTGCGGAGTGTGTGGTCGTCGATTTATCGCCGCAGATTGAGTTCTGGAACACTCGGTTTTGCATGCAGGGCAGGTTGAGGGTGTTGGTAGTGAAACTGTTTTTCTATATGAAAAAAATTACGATGAAATGCGGTAAAATACGGTGACAGTAAAATACGGTGACAGTTTAGTAAATTAGTCTTGCTATCTTAACAGCCTCGCCACAATCTTCACCTCTGTTCTCTTGCCAGACGAAGAGATAGAACCCCATACAGGTTCTGGTATTTCAAGGCGACTAAAGCCTGTTCATGCGTAGCGCGGAGATCAGAGCATTAAAACTCGCAACACCCAAAATACCAACACCGCCCCACGCGCGTTGATGGCGTGAGGCGGCGGTTTATGGTTCGCGCGATTTGCGGGCTTAGTTCAGCACGCCTTGGCAAGCGGGCTCACGTTCCAGTCGGTTGAACAGCTCGTCGATCTTTCGACCCTTGCGGGCGAGCCGTTTGATCCGGCGTAGTTTGCGGATCAGTTTTGCCTTTTTGCCGCGTCCACGTGCCCCGCGACGTAGCGCATTATTGACCGCCCGCTCGAAAGCGTACTCGCCAGCCTCTGTACACATCAACTCAATGGTTTTGCTATCTCCATCTGCAAGTTCTGTGAAGCCACGATTTGCCACCACTTTGGTCATGCACAGAGCTGGGCGAATGGCGAACTGGTCAACCACCTTGCCAATGGCGCAGATGGTTTTGATTGGCCCGGGTGCTTTTCGGCAGGCCGCAGAATTCATGGCGGCATCAATGCGTGCGGTAAGGTTTAGATTTGACGATAGCAGATTGAACAGCTTTGGGGCGGCGCAGCGATAGCCGATTTCATAGCCGCGGCGACATTGGATAATCGTGTTTACTGGTCCGTTGGGGACACTGATCGAGGGTAGCGTTCCCAGAAGAGATTTACAAAGTGCCGAAACCTTCACGACCTGTTTTGACGCTGATGCCAGTCCTGCAAGGAATGGTGACTTGCCAGGGGCCAGATATTTGCAGCGGTTTTGATCGAAATTTTCGTATAAGCCTCTATTGCATGAAGGAATTCTCTCCCATACTTTGCATGGGCGCTGATTTTTCCGG
The DNA here is from genome assembly GCA_024280475.1 of Alphaproteobacteria bacterium. Classification (GTDB taxonomy): domain Bacteria; phylum Pseudomonadota; class Alphaproteobacteria; order Rhizobiales; family JAKIUO01; genus JAKIUO01. The sequence continues at coordinate 1,141 of JAJRQA010000240.1, read as the reverse complement.
CCGCAATCACGCCCCGCTACAGCTTTACGCTTGCAAATTCCTCGCCCAATCACCTCATAAAGGCCCTTGTTGCAGGAGGGGACACGCACCCATACCTTGCAGGCGCGCTGGTTCAGGCGTCCGCAATCGATCCCGGGGCGTGTCTTGCGGCGGCAGATTCCTTTGCCGATCTGTTCGTAAAGGCCCCTGTTGCACGAGGGGATGCGTTCAAACACTGTGCAGGCCCGTTGATTGACCCCGCCGCACCTGGCCGCTGAGGCCGGCGTCGACCAAATAGACAAAATACCTACGCCCAGCAACAGCAAAGATAGAGCTAAATTATAATAGGACCAATATCTTCTCATGATGTATTTCCTTTTCCGCTTGTTACTCGCTGGCTTACGAAAGCCGACCTGAGCCTGTAAAATATTGTTCTGACCAGTTGAACAGTAACAAAGAAAAGATCGAGTGCTCATGGGGAGAATACCCCATTTTCTATGCCAGGCAGTTTTTGCCAAGGCCACACAAAGGGGCTTTCTCGGTGAAATTGGCTCTTCGCCAAATAATTCCCATCCCCTCAAGAGCCATCAAATGGCTTGAGCAGCTTTGCGAATGGGGGGAGGGTAGCAAGTCTGCGTTCAATATAGCAGTTGAATAATTTGAGAACGGCAGGGGAGATCTGATTGGCAGTGCTTTCGCGACCAGTATCAACAAGGTCATTGAGCATTTTCGCAAGCTTTTAACGAGGTTTTCGAACGCATTCATCCCAAAAATCATATGCTGCCAATAATAAAATAGAGACTGAAATAACCCAGAAGGGTAAACCACCCCAAAAACCTGCAAATCCCGATGTAATACTTTGCGCAAGGCCAAGAATAAAAATGGCCAGGGTAGAAAAACCGATGAATCCGGTGAGCAGTTTAATTCTGTTTTTTTTCATAGATCCAGTCCTTCGCATTTTCTTATCGATTCAAGTGCTGATCGTTGGGAAATCATCAAAATTTCTCAGGATTAACGTTGGTTACTTGACGTAAGTGCCAAACAGATAGTCGGGCAACCACAGGGCGATACCGGGGAACTGGTACATCAGAAACATGGTGAAGATGACGATCCCCAGATAGGGCATGATACCGCGGAAAATATCCATGAGTTCTATGGCGTT
>JAJRQA010000239.1 GCA_024280475.1 Alphaproteobacteria bacterium | reverse complement strand
CGGACGACATTGTTCTGGGCTACACCTATGCCGAAGCGGGATCACTTTCGGGCGGCTTATGGGGATTGCAAGATCCCAACACTGCCGAGATCAATAAAAACCTGAGCGTCAAAGATACCGGCGGAACCGAACAATTTGCCTTTGATGCCGGCACCAAAACCCTAACCATTGGCGGGACGGGAGAATTTTCGAGCATCAAAACAGATTTCCTAAGCGCGCTGACCGGCGGCGGAGATATCAGCGTTTTGAGCCCTATTGCTTCATCCGCCGATATAACCACGACGGGCAATGTCGGGATTGGGACACCGTCGCCTGCATACAAATTAGATGTAAATGGCGACACAAGATTGGGCGGCACCAATTATCTTGGGGCAAGCGGAAAATTAAGTTTTTCTCCAGATATTGGGGGAGGCGAACCTGGGGTTATTTTAGAAGGAAATACAGGAAATGGAGTGTTGATAAGAGGCAATGGAGCTGGAACTGGTTTGCTTGTAAAAAACAATGGCAATGTCGGGATCGGGCTCGCGGCGGGAGTGCCAAGCGCAAAGCTACATATATCTGGAAATGCACAGGTACTTGCACTTGAAGGCACGGATCATTCTTATATTGGGTATTACCCCGACGGCGTGGGGGCAGGTCGAAAAGCGTATGTAGGTTTTCCGGGCCCTGCAATAAATGACTTTGCAATCGACAATGAATTTTCGACTGGTGTGGATCTCACTATTGCCAACACTGGCAATGTCGGCATCGGAACAACGTCGCCAGGGGCTAAACTGGATGTCGCTGGGGCAGCAATAATCAGCGGCCAATTGGACATGACGGCCAACAAAATTGTAAGTGTCGCAGATCCTACTCTGGCGCAAGATGCGGCGACAAAGGCCTATGTCGATGCGAATGTCGCAGCAGGAACAGGTTACACGGAAACCGATCCGCAAGTAGGAACAATCAACACCGCCGGGAAAATCTGTCAGTCAAATGGAACATTGATTAATTGCGATCTTGATGCCGCAACGGTGGGAAGTGACAATCTCGGGAACCACGCCGCGACGCAAACATTGAATATGAATGGCAATGGACTTCAAAATATTGGCCAGATTACAACTGGGGCATGGAACGCTACTTATGACACATGGATTCAAGGTGGAGCAAGCGGCGCCACTGGTGGTGCCAGAAATCTTGCCCTTCTGGGAACAGATCAAGATAGCGGAGATACTTTGTTCTTAAACTACGCCCGAGAATATTCCGGCGGGGTTCGCATAGGCGGACCAATCAAGGATTATGGAGGACAGGTTATTCGTGACACCGGCGGCGGCTGGGTGCGCACCTATGGTAACACAGGATGGTATAATGGTACCTATGGTGGTGGGTGGACTATGACTGATGCCACGTGGCTCCGTGCTTATGGCAATAAATCAATCTACACGGGCAATGTTATGCGCGCAGATAGTGGTATACGCACCAATCAAATTTGCAACACGGCAGGCGCGAATTGCATAGCGCAAAGCGCTCTCGGCAGCGGTGGTGGCGCTGCTTGTGCATCCCCAACTGGCTCGGAGTGGGAGGTCATTAGCTCAACTGTTAACTGCAGCTGCACAGGCTCAATAATTAGTATTTCTCAATGTAAGGGTGGAGCATGGACAGGCATAACAACTATTGATACGGGATGCGATAACAGATGTTCCTGTCTCACAGCAGATACAATGGTGATTATGGCAGACGGTACAACTAAAGAAATTCACAAAATTATTGTTGGTGACAAAGTCCTCGGGTCTGATGGAAGCATAAACTCCGTCCTTACTCTTGATAGAACGCTTCTTTGGAAAGAAAAAGATCAACACCTCATCCGGATCAATGGCGAAAAAGAATTCATGACTGATAACCATCCTGTGATGACCACTAATGGTTGGAAAGCTTTAAAACCAGATCATGCGGAACGTGAAGATTTTGACGCGCTAAGTGGAGAAGTGGCGAAGCTTGAAATCGGTGATGAAATCGTACTGGGTAATGGTAAGACACTTAAGGTAGGGACGATTGATCTTGTGCCTAAGACAGATAAAAAAATCCGTCTATATAACTTACATCTTGATGGAAACAATACCTATGTCGCAAATAATATGATTGTTCACGGTGTTAAAGAAGATGCCGATGGTAAATTTCCGTTGCACAATTTACATGATGGGGAGCCTGCGAACTAACTGGGACAAAGGTCAAGGGCCGCAAAAATTATTCGGTCCCCGATGAATGGGCCAGAGCAAGTGCGCGGCGCGTGAAGATCGAGGAGAAGAACATGAAAACAAGCATCTTTAAAAAGTTCCGGCCGTTTTAGGGCTTGCCATCATGGCCCTGCTGCCTTTCTCCCTATCGGCCCATGCGACCTGTACAAGTCCCGTTGGCGCAGCGGGAGACATGCCTCTACAATCCCGACAACACCGTCCTGCAATATTGTAACAATACCGACTGGACCGGTATTGGCGGCGGCGGCAGTGCACAATTTCACCCAGATCCAGGGGCTCTGGTGCGCGCGGAGAATGTCAATTAGCGAGTTGTTAAACCGCGTGTCAATCGGCGTAACAACTAGTACATTTTTGTATTTTCTGATTTGCATCACATAGCAAAATCATCATCCCCGGAGCCAGTCAGTCAGATTGGGAGGGCTCTTTTCGCCCTTGCCTGCCCTGGGGCGGTTCGAATGCGTCATCTGAAACGGTTCATGATCCCGTCGCCGCGACGTGTCAGACAAATTATCAAATGAAAAGCATTTAAATAACGCGCTCCGCAAGATGTGTGTTGTCAGACAACACCATCATGGCAAGGGAGACGCTGGCGCTCTCCCGTTGCATCCCTCTGGCCATGGCGCGGTCTGGCATTGAGCCATTCCCCACCATCCAACCGTATCGCCGGTTGAACCACTCGCAAGGGAGACTTCGCTCTCCCCTGCACCCCATCGACTTGAGGGGCGTCCCTGCCCCCAAGACCCCAGACAATTTCATTGAGGCCAACCCTGCGCGGATTGGATGCGCGCCGGCTTGTCAAAGCTGGACCATGACCGGGGAGATTTCTGCTCTCCCCTGGACCCCATAGATGGGCCGTCCCTCGACTGTTTTCGTGCCTGCACTACGCCATCTCAATACATATGTAAAACGCCAATTAATCCCTACACAAACGTGTATCCAATGTGTACGTTATCCGTATGATCAAAGATTCTGGATTTCGCATTCGCGTTCAGCGTGATCTCAGGGAAAAATTCCTGAAAATTTGCCACGAGCAGGATAAACCCGCTGCACAAGTGCTACGGGAGTATATGCGTGACTATGTGGCCGAGCATGAGATGGCGAATGATCCACAAAATAAGCACGCCAGTAGAAGCAGGAAGCGGGGGGCACAGTGATGATTGCCGCAAACCAAAATCCAGAACAGATCGCCCGTGACCTGATCGACGTCAAGCTGGCTGAGGCTGGCTGGGTTGTGCAGGACAAGGACAAAATCGACTTCAATGCCGGTCAGGGCATTGCTGTGCGTGAATTCCAAACAGATGTTGGCCCGGCGGATTACATTTTGTTCGTGGACAAGAAGCCTGTTGGTGTCATTGAAGCCAAGCGCAAGGAAGCCGCACACAATATCACAATAGTGGAAGAGCAGTCGGGTGGTTATGCCGAGGCAGAAGCGAAATATATCACCAAAGACCAGCCCCGCCGGTTCATTTATGAAAGCACTGGCGAGATCACTCGCTTTACCGACAAGGATGACCCCAAGCCCCGTTCACGGGAAGTGTTCAATTTTCACCGCCCGGAAACTCTGGCTGAATGGTTGAGCCAATCAAAATCCTTGCGGGCACGTTTGCAAGACATGCCGTCACTCGACACCGAAGGCCTGCGCGATTGTCAGATCACCGCCATTGAAAACTTGGAAGACTCCTTTAGGGATGACCGCCCGCGTGCGCTAATCCAGATGGCGACAGGTGCAGGAAAGACCTATACGGCAATCACATCCGTTTACCGCCTGCTTAAGCATGCCGATGCCAAACGTGTTCTCTTTTTGGTCGATACCAAAAATCTCGGGGAGCAGGCCGAGCAGGAATTCATGGCCTATCTGCCAAACGATGACAATCGCAAGTTTACCGAGCTTTACAATGTGCAGCGCTTGAAATCATCTTTTGTCGCCAAAGACTCGCAGGTCTGTATTTCCACCATCCAACGCATGTATTCACTGCTCAAGGACGAAGAGCTTGACGAAGCACTGGAGGAAATCAACCCGGCTGAGCAACTGACCAAACCCAAAGAACCAATGCCGGTGGTCTATAACGAAAAAAACCCGCCGGAGTTTTTCGACTTCATCATCATCGATGAATGCCACCGTTCAATTTACAATCTCTGGCGGCAGGTGATTGAATATTTTGACGGCTATCTGATCGGCTTGACCGCGACGCCGGACAACCGCACCTACGGCTTTTTCAAAAAGAACGTGGTCAGCGAATATGATCACGAAAAGGCAGTGGCCGACGGCGTCAATGTCGGCAATGAAATCTATGTCATCGAGACCGAGCGCACTCTGCAAGGCGGCACTTTGAAGGCGAATAAGCTGGTCGAAAAACGTGAAAAGCTAACCCGCAAAAAACGCTGGGAGCGTCAGGATGAGGATGAGGCCTATGCGGCTACACGGCTTGACCGTGACATTGTCAACCCGGATCAAATCCGCACCGTAATCAGAACATTCCGCGACAAACTCCCTGAAATATTCCCCGGACGTGATGAGGTGCCCAAAACCCTCATTTTCGCCAAGACCGACAGCCACGCCGATGACATCATCCAAACTGTGCGAGAGGAATTTGGCGAGGGCAACCAGTTCTGTAAGAAGCTCACCTACAAGGTGGAGGAAGACCCAAAATCGGTACTGGCGCAGTTCCGCAATGATTATAACCCGCGCATTGCCGTCACTGTGGACATGATCGCCACGGGCACCGATGTCAAACCGCTCGAATGCCTGCTCTTCATGCGCGATGTCAAAAGCCGCAATTATTTTGAACAAATGAAAGGGCGGGGCACCAGAACGCTCGACTATGACGACCTCAAGAAAGTCACACCGTCCGCCAAAACCGCCAAGACCCATTATGTGATTGTCGATGCCATTGGCGTTACCAAATCTCTCAAAACGGCCAGTCAGCCACTGATCACTAAACCCACCGTACCGCTGAAAGACCTCGCAACGGGCGTGATGATGGGCGCGCATGATGAAGATACGATCTCCTCATTGGCTGGACGGCTGGCGCGCCTTAACAAGCAACTGGATGACAAGGATCAAGCGCGCATCTTTGAGAAGGCAGGCATAGAGCTCGGCAGCATTGTCGGTAACCTTCTCGGCGCTATTGACCCCGACAAAGTGGAGCAAAAGGCCAAAGAGCTGAATGGCGCTGCGGGCGAGCCGGATGAGGCTGCAATGGATGAGGCGCAAGGGTATCTTGTTGATGAGGCGGCAAGCGTCTTTACCGGCGAGCTGATCGAGCTTATTGACGGCATCAGGCGCGACAAAGAACAGACCATAGACAATGAAGGCCTGGACAAGCTTACCGCTGCTGGATGGGCAGGCGACGCAAAAGAGAACGCGGAAAACCTAACCAAGGACTTTGTGGAATATCTGGCAGACAACCGCGATGAGATAGAGGCGTTGACCATATTCTATGACACCCCGGCGCGGCGCGCGACGCTAACCTATGCGATGATCCGCGATCTATTCGACAAGCTCAAAAGCGACAAGCCAGTGCTCGCGCCCTTAAGGGTGTGGCAGGCCTATGCGTATCTGGATGACTATAAAGGCAAGCAACCATCCAGTGAGTTGACAGCTCTAGTGGCGCTGGTCCGGAGGGTCTGCGGTATTGATGAAAAGGTTGCACCTTATTCGGACACGGTGCGCAGAAACTTCCAAAACTGGATCATGAAACATCATCAGGGCAGCGGTGAGAAGTTCAACGAAGAACAAATGGCATGGCTGCGCATGATACGCGATCATGTCTGTCTGTCCTTTCACATCGCCCGTGATGATCTTGATCTATCACCTTTCGATGCTCATGGCGGCATGGGGCGCATGCACCAGCTTTTTGGCGACAAGATGGATGCGGTGATTGATGAACTGAATGAGGCTTTGGCGGCGTGATGAAAGAAAGAATACACAGAACGCCGAAAGGATGGTCAGAAGCTAATCTTGATGATGTTGCAAAATGGGGTTCTGGTGGCACACCATCGCGTAGAACACCAAAGTTTTACAGCGGATCGATTCCCTGGATTAAGACAGGCGAGCTTGGCCCCAAGACGATTAGGGAAGCTGGCGAGCATATAACCAAAGAGGCCATACAAAAATCCAGTGCCAAAATTTTCCCCAAAGGCTCCGTTGGCATCGCAATGTATGGTGCCACAATTGGTAAGTTGTCGATTTGGGGAATAGACGCCTCTACAAATCAAGCTTGCGCTGTTGCTCAACCCTATGAATCCGTCCTCAATAATGAGTTTCTGTATTACTTTCTTCTTTCGGAAAAGCGTGGCCTAATAAATTCTGGGAAAGGTGGCGCCCAGCCAAATATTTCTCAGGGTATTCTCAAAGATTGGCCGATTTTACTCCCTCCCCTCAATGAACAACGCCGAATTGTGGCGAAGATTGAGGAATTGTTTTCAGAGCTGGACAAGGGCGTGGAGAGCCTGAAAACCGCCCGCGCCCAACAAAAAACCTACCGCCAGGCCGTCCTCAAACACGCCTTCGAAGGCAAACTTACCGCAAAATGGCGTGAAGAAAACAAGGACAAGCTGGAGCCCGCCGATAAACTCCTCGCCCGCATCAAAGCCGAACGCCAAGCCCGCTACCAGAAACAACTCAAAGACTGGCAACAAGCCGTCAAAAAATGGGAAGATGGCGGGAAAGACGGCAAGAAACCGGCGAAGCCGAGGAAGCCTCAGTCATTGCGAGAAGAGGATATTGAAGTACCGAACTTGCCGAATGAGTGGGCTTGGGAGCACGTCGGAAATCTCAATGTTGATGTCTTTGATGGACCATTTGGTTCAAATTTAAAGACGAGCGATTACGTCGATGAAGGCGTACGTGTTATCCGCTTGGAGAATATTGGCTATCTGGAGTTTATCGAGAACAAGCATTCCTATGTAACAGAACATAAATACGATTCTATCAAGAAACATACGGTACACGCTGGAGATATAGTTTTTTCATCTTTCATCACCGATGGTATCCGCACAGTGGTTCTTCCATCAAGTATCAAACGAGCAGTTAACAAGGCAGATTGCTTTTGCATTCGTGTTCATGGCAAATTTATTGGAAACGAGTTCTTGGCTTTTTTCCTTTCCACAAGAGCTGCATACAAACAGATTGAAGGGGGTATTCACGGGATTGGCCGTCCCAGAATAAACACAACCCAGTTGAAATGTTTTGTCGTTCCGATTTGTAGCCCGCAAGAACAAATAGAAATTATGTCTCAGATCAGTGAAAAGCTATCACTGATAGAAAACATGGATCAGTCGATAGATACTGAACTTCAAAAATCAGAAGCCCTGCACCAATCCATCCTGAAAAAAGCCTTTTCCGGCCAGCTTGTACCGCAAGACCCGAATGACGAACCCGCCTCCGTCCTGCTGGAACGCATCCGTGCCGAAAAGGAAGCGCAGGCAAAGACAAAGGCCAAAGCCAAAAAGACAACCAAGAGAAAGACTGCCGCATGAGCAAAGTATATAACCGTCAAGTTCAGGCGCGAAAAGACCTGGAGGATGTTTGGAAACACCCGGAAATTGTCAATGTAATTCACTACTCCTGTGAGAGTTTCTATGACCGCCCCGACGGAAGTTCACCACGAATAACTTCAATTGCGGTAAAAAATCTCAAGACTGGCCAGACCCGATCTTTCTCAATTCACAAATATGGTGAACTCAAAGGGCTTAAAGCTGATGAACTCGAAAACCACTATAACGAGCTTGAAAAGACGATGCTTGATGAGTTTGCCGGCCAGTGCAAGGAGCAAAAGGAATATCGTTGGCTTCATTGGAATATGCGCGACGAAAACTATGGTTTTCATGCCATCGAATTGAGGCATCGCATACTGGAAGGAGAACCTTTCTCAATTCCAGACAATCAAAAATTTGACCTCTCCCGCATTCTCATCGGAATTTTTGGAAAGGCCTATATTGGTCATCCGCGATTAGAATCGTTGATGGAGAAAAACAAGGTGTCGAATATCGGCTTTAAGACAGGCGCGGAGGAAGCGGCAGCTTTCGATGAAGGCAATTACGTTGGGTTGCATCAATCAACGTTATCAAAAGCCGACGTGCTCTCAAATTTAAGCCAGTTGGCATATGAAGAAAAGCTGAAAACTAATGCCTCTTGGTTAGATATTCACGGCCACAGTTTCAAGGCGTTTTTCAATTGGTTTGCCCACAATCCATACATTGCTTTCCCAATCACCATTATTTCGCTTTTAGCAAACGCATTTTTTATATTTACATTATTCGGAGGTAGCAAATGAACACAGCCCCCATCATTTCCAAAGTCTGGAGTTTCTGCACCACCTTGCGTGATGACGGCGTGAGCTATGGCGACTATCTGGAGCAGTTGACCTACCTGATCTTTCTGAAGATGGCCGATGAATACGCCAAGCCGCCTTACAACCGTGATGTAGGCATTCCGAAGATATATTCATGGAGCGCACTGAAAGCCAAACGCGGGGCGGAACTTGAAGTCCATTATGTAGAAACCCTGCGCAAGTTGGCCAAGCGCAAGGGCATGCTCGGGCAGATTTTCACGAAAGCTCAAAACAAAATTCAGGACCCGGCCAAGCTCTATCGCCTGATCGACATGGTGGATGGCACCGACTGGGTAATGATGGGCGCGGACGTCAAGGGCGATATCTATGAAGGTCTGCTGGAGAAAAACGCCGAGGATACCAAATCCGGCGCGGGGCAATATTTTACACCGCGTGCGCTGATCCGTACCATGGTTGAATGCGTGCGGCCCGAGCCGGGCAAGACCATCGCGGACCCGGCCTGCGGCACCGGCGGCTTTTTCTTGCGCGCCTATGATTTCATATCCGACCCTGAAAACTTCAAGATCGACAAGAAGCAAAAAGAATTTCTGAAGCACGAAACATTCAGCGGCAACGAGATTGTCGCCAATACGCGCCGCCTGTGCCTGATGAACATGTTCTTGCACAATATTGGCGAGATTGATGGTGAAGGTGCAGTCTCCCCCAATGACTCGCTGGTCGCCGATAGCAGAAAACGCTTTGATTATGTGCTGGCCAATCCACCCTTTGGTAAAAAAAGCTCCATGAGTTTCACCAATGAGGAAGGCGAGCAGGAAAAAGACGACCTCACCTATAACCGTCAGGACTTCTGGGCAACAACATCGAACAAACAGCTCAATTTTGTCCAGCACATCCGCACTATGTTGAAAATCAGCGGGCAAGCCGCCGTGGTTGTGCCGGACAATGTGCTGTTTGAGGGCGGTGCGGGCGAAACCATACGCAAAAAGTTGTTGGAAAATACCGAACTTCATACAATCCTGCGCCTACCAACCGGCATTTTCTATGCTCACGGCGTCAAGGCCAATGTGATCTTTTTTGATAACCGTAAGGCCAGCAAAGACCCGTGGACTAAAGATGTCTGGTTCTACGACTACCGCACCAATATCCACCACACGCTGAAAAAGAAAACCATGCGGTTTGAAGATTTGGCAGACTTCGTCAAATGCTACAATCCGCAAAACCGGCAGAAGCGCAAAGAGACCTGGGACAATAAGAAAAACCCCGATGGCCGCTGGCGCAAATACTCATATGAAGAGTTGGTTGCACGCGACAAAACCAGCCTCGATGTCTTCTGGCTGAAAGACAAAAGTCTGACTGATCTCGATAACCTGCCAGAACCGGATGAACTAGCGGAAGAGATTATTGAAAACCTAGAGGCTGGACTGAATAGTTTTCGTGAGGTTCTTGCGGGGTTGGAGAAGGCTGAATAAAGATGAAGATAGCAGCCATCGAAATAGGGAATTTCAGAAAACTACAAAATGTACGTGTCGGAATTTCTGACCAAGAAACCGTTCTTGTCGGTGCTAACAATAGTGGCAAGACATCTGCTATGGTTGCCCTTCGTAATTTTCTTGTCGAGCGGGAGCGCTCAAAATTTTCTCTTAACGATTTTACATTGTCCCATTGGCCAGCAATTGATGAAATGGGGAGAACTTGGGAGGAGGCGAAAACTGCGGATAAAAAACTGCCAACTCCAGCATGGTCACCGTTGTTGCCGTTTCTAGACGTTTGGCTGACCGTAGCCAAGAGCGAAGCGCACTTCGTTCAGAAGCTTATTCCTACACTGGATTGGGATGGTGGTCACATGGGAGTGCGGTTGAGGTTAGAGCCAAAGGATGCTGAACAGCTCCAAAAGGATTTCCTTACTGCCCGAGAAGAAGCCAAGTTGATTGAGACGGCTGATACGGATACGGGAGAAGAAACTATCAAAAACTCAAGAAACCCCATAGTGCTCTGGCCAAGGAGTTTGACCGAGTTTTTACAACGTCGCTTCAAAAACCAATTCACTGTCGGGTCTTACATTCTTGATCCAGATAAATTCGCCGATCCCAAACATGGCCGTGCAGAACCTCAAGAACTTGGTGACAACGCTGTACCGATTGAGGGGGAGCCATTCAAGGGTCTAATTCGCATTGATGAAATACCTGCACAGCGTGGCTTTGGCCAAATCGACGGCGCAGGGGAAGCCGACGAGGAAGGCGTAGCTACTCGCGCATCCGCTACCCGCAAAATGTCAGAGCAACTGCGGCGGTATTGGAACAAGCATCTTGATCCTTTTGAAAGTCCAGACGCAGAAGACATAGATGCGCTCAGGGCAATTGAGCAGGCGCAAAAGGCATTCGATGACAGGCTTCGCGAAGGGTTTGCAGATGCGCTGAATGAAGTTGAGGGGCTGGGTTACCCAGGCGTTACCGATCCTCGTCTAAAACTATCGACCCGCCTCAAGCCTATAGACGGCCTGAATCACGATACTGCGGTCCAATATATCATTCAAATGACTGACGGTAAAAGCACCGTTGATCTGAACCTACCAGAAGACTCAAATGGACTAGGTTATCAAAACCTCATTTCCATGGTCTTTCGCTTGATGAGTGCCAGAGATGCTTGGATGCGAGTTGGAAAGGCTGCATCGATAACCGCAGTCGATCCAAAAATGCTCATTCCTCCTCTCCACTTGGTGTTGATCGAAGAGCCGGAAGCTTATCTTCATACTCAAGTACAACAGGTATTTATTAGGCAAGCCTATAAAATACTTCGTAATCACAATGAGTTGCAAAAAGAAGGGTCGAGACTAACAACGCAGATGATTGTTAGTACACATTCCAGTCATATCGCGCATGAATGTGACTTCGATTCATTGAGATATTTTCGACGCTTACCCGCGAGCGGCAAGGGCGTTCCGATATCAGGCGTAGTTAATCTCGGAAGTATTTTTGGTGATGATTCGGAAACGAAGCGCTTTGTTACTCGCTATATCAAAGTGACTCATTGCGATTTATTCTTTGCTGATGCTGCGGTGCTTGTTGAAGGAGCAGCAGAACGAATCCTTGTGCCTTTCTTCATTCAGAATCAGCCAAATTTGAAGGAATTGAATGAATGCTATGTTACATGGCTTGAAATTGGTGGAAGTCATGCACACCGGCTCAGAAAACTTATCGAGCATCTGGGGCTAACTACGCTCATCATAACTGATTTAGATGCGAAGAATAGCGCGAACAAGTCTGTTGCTCCGGCTCGCGGTGCAAACCAGAAATCTCGTAACGCGACGCTCGGCAAGTGGTGGCCTGCCAATGATGACCTTGACGAGTTGCTTGACGTTGAGTCAGAGAAGAAAATCAAAGAATACAAGGATCATCATTTTTCGATACGGGTTGCGTATCAATGTCCAGTTCAAATTACGTTTAAAGGGTCTGATGCCGAAGCTCTTGCAAATACACTAGAAGACGCTTTGGTAATGCAGAATATTGCGCTGTTTTCTAAGGACGGAGGGAAGGGACTATTCTCGAAATTCAAGTCTGCAATTGACGATAGTAAAACAATCGACGACCTAAGTAGCACGCTATTCAAGAAAATCAAAACAGCGGGCAGTGGCGCGAAAGCAGAGTTTGCTCTCGACCTTCTGGAAATCGAAAAACCCTCAATGCTTCAACCCCCGCTCTACATTCTTGAAGGGCTAATTTGGCTGGCGACACAACTTAGGCAAAAACAGAAAGACCTCAAAATAGCTACATCCGAAACCACTGTCGAAGAAAAGGCGCCATGATGTCTGAGCGCGCAGTTGTGTCGAATGCGAATTTGGATGATCCAGTCGATGACCAAATTGCCGGTTTTCTCTCCCCAGTAAAGCCATGCAGTTTCTTCCTCTTCGCTGGTGCCGGATCAGGCAAAACACGCTCGCTAGTAAAAGCACTGAATCATATCAGTACGACACATGGCCGTCAGCTAGCGTATCAAGGGCAACGGGTTGGTGTAATCACCTACACCAATGCAGCATGCGACGAGATTAAACGTCGCATCGATTTTCAACCACTTTTCTATGTCTCGACGATCCATAGCTTTGCATGGGATCTCATCAAGGATTTCAACCACGACATTCGTGAATGGTTAAGGACCAATTTGAAAGTCAATATTGATGACTTAAAGGCAAAGGAAGTTAAGGGGCGGGCTGGTACAAAGGCGTCAATTACCCGCCAAGCGCAAATTGAATCAAAAACGCGACGCCTTGATCGTCTCGATACAATGCAGACCTTTACCTACAATCCGACGGGCGATAATCGAGAACCAAATTCTCTCAATCATTCCGAAGTAATAGAGATTTGTGCGGATTTTATCTCAAATAAGCCGCTCATGAAGTGGATATTGGTAGGACGATTCCCTTTTCTATTGATCGATGAAAGTCAGGATACCAACAAAAATCTAATGGATGCTTTCTTTATGACTTCGGCGGAACATGAGAAAAACTTTGCACTCGGTTTGATTGGTGACGTTATGCAACGTATCTATGCCGACGGTAAGGAAAAAATAGAGGAAAGCATTCCTGAATCTTGGGCAAAACCATCGAAACAACTCAATCATCGCTGCCCCAAGCGTGTGATCACGTTCATCAACAAAATAAGGTCCGCAGTCGATACCCATGTGCAGATTCCACGCACAGATGCGATTGATGGGGATATTTGCCTTTTTATTCGCCGCGCTGACACTACTAACCGAAAAAGTGTAGAGGAAGCCGTTCGTGAGTGCATGGCTGAGAGAACTGGCGATGTAGCTTGGCGCGAGGATGACCTTTGCAAGATGTTGACACTTGAGCACCGTATGGCGGCAAAGCGGCTCGGATTTGATAATGTTTTTGAACCGCTTGCTCAAATTGATACGTGGCGCACTGGTTTGCTTGACGGAAGCTTACCCATCACGCGGTTCTTTACACAAAAAGTTCTACCTCTTGTGGCAGCGCAACAGGCAAACGATAAATTCGCTGTTGCTCGGATAGTTCACAGCAACTCCCCGCTACTAACACCACAGTGTCTTAAAGAAGCTTCAGATGCTGGTAGTCTTCTCCGGCAGGCACAAATGGGAGTAGAGGCCTTAATGGTTCATTGGAATGACGGTGAGCCAACCTGCAACCAAATTCTAATGAGTGTTGCAGAGCATGAGCTTTTCGATATCCCCGATAGATTAAAACCAGCTCTTCAAATTCTTAAATCTGACAGCATCTCTGCTTCAGACGAAGCAGAAATCGCTGATCCACCAACTGCCGAAACATTGGCAATTCTTCAATTTCTTGATGCCCCTTTCGAGCAAATCGATCTATATCGACAATATGTATCTGGTCTTGCCTCTTTTGATACGCATCAAGGTGTGAAAGGCCTCGAATTTGATCGCGTGATGGTAATTATGAATGATACTGAAGCTCGTGGATTTATGTTTGGGTATGAAAAATTGTTTGGAGTCAAAGCAGCATCCGCGACTGACCTTAAGAAGGTACAGGAAGGTAAAGAAACTGGAATTGATCGTACGCGGCGTCTTTTGTATGTCACCTGTAGTCGCGCTAAAAAAAGCCTTGCACTTTTGGCCTACACGGAGAATCCCGAAGCCGTTAAGTCCCACGTATTGAGTAACGGGTGGTTTTCTGAAGAGGAAATCGATGTTCAAGACAATTCTTGAGTTTATACAAATCACCAGTAAAATTGAATGCACCTACTCCTCCGGAAATATCCTCACTGCTCAGCGACCTGCCCTCGCTACTTCCTCGCATACCACGTCCCACGTGCCTTGCCGTGGCGGGTGATGAGGTTGGTCTTTACGAGCTCGCGCAGGCGCAGCTTGATGGTGTTGCGATTGGCTCCGGTCAGTTCTGCTATCCGCGAAATGCCCAGATGATCATGATCGTCAAACAGGGTGAGGATTTCTCGCGACAAGGGCGGAAGGTCAGTCGGTGACGATGGGGCTTCTTGCTCTCTTTCAAGCCGCCTGACCAGATTATTTTTCTGTTTTTTGAGACAGCGCAGGAAAAACCCGGCCCAGGGAAACCAGTCGGGCTCATCGCGATCAAGCGTTGTCTGGGTGCGGCGGAGCGCCTTGTAATACAGGTCCTTGTTTTCTTCGATCACGCTTTCAAGCGATGCGTAGGGCACATAGGAATATCCAGCCCTCAATAACATCAAGGTGGTCAGAATGCGCGACAACCGGCCATTGCCATCCTGAAAGGGATGGATGGCCAGAAACTGCACGATAAACACCGCGATGATCAGCAGCGGATGCAGGGCTTCCTCGTCAATGGATTTTTTGGTCCAGTGAACGAGCTCTTCCATCAGGCGCGGCGTATCAAAGGGCGTGGCGGTTGCAAAAACAATTCCGATTTCCTTACCGCTTTCATCCACGGCCACAACATGATTGTTGAGCTTCTTGTATTCGCCGCGATGGCGCTCATCTTTGGAACTATGCCGCAGCAAAACCTGATGCAATTGGCGAATGTGGTTTTCTGTGATCGCCATATCGTCATGCGCCTGGAAGATCAAATCCATGGCTTCCGCATAACCGGCCACTTCTTGTTCATCGCGGGTTTCAAATTTCTGTATCTTGATATTGGACAGCAGAGTTTCAACTTCGGCATCGCTGAGCTTTGCCCCCTCAATGCGGGTGGAAGAGCCAATGCTTTCAATAGTCGCGACTTTGCGCAGCGCCTTCAGCCGGTCTGGCGACAGGGTCGTCAGAGCTTCCCAGCGGCCCTTGAACTCGTCGATTTCCGCAACGAGTTTTACAAGGTCTTGCGTCAGGGCTATGTT
>JAJRQA010000238.1 GCA_024280475.1 Alphaproteobacteria bacterium | reverse complement strand
GATCAAAATAAATTAGCGAAATTCCACCTCCACCAGCGCTATAAGGGCTCGTTTTACTATCAAATGCAGTCGTTAAAAACGGCTGCCCTTTGGAGCCATAAAGTCCAAGGTTGCCAACATACCTGTCGCGAGCGGGTGCGGGCAGGCGTCGAGGTATATAGTCGAGTGAACGGACGCCCCGCCAGATGAAGTCGCGCTCCACATCATCGAATCGCCACGGAATGGGCGCCTTGCTATCCACATAAATGTCCATCTGGCAGGTGAAGGGCGGCCAGCAGGCCTTGGGGTTGCGACCATAGCCGCAGGCTTTCTGGCCAATGGTCGTGGTACGCCAGGCGACCGCCAGCGCCCCTTTCAGGTCCGGGTCGATCCATGCTTTTGGCATGCCAAAACGCTCGGCAAATTCGCGTGACAGGGACCACACAAACGGATCCTCGTTAAATATCCTCTTGTGCTTGAAGGTAAATTCGTCTTCATAGCTCGACTGAAAGGTACGCTGTTGCCCGGTGCGTCTTTTCCAAGGAACAGCTTCAAGAGCAGGATCAGTACTGGGCGGCGATAGATCCTCTTGCTCGGCGCGGTCTTGAGAAGCCACCGGTTGTTTGGAATTTTGCGCGACAGAAAACGGAGAGGACACGAAAAAGGCAACGACAACAGCAGTTGTAACGATACCCATTATCGATATCGCCCGTGCCAAACGAGGCCTCCCCCGCTGTTCAAATTGTTCTTGCTGCGCTTTATCCTTCATGACAGACCATCCATTTTATTCTCGATGACATTATGCCCTCGAATCAATTTCATCCGAATTGCGGTACAATTACAGTAACTAAATACACTCATCTTTGCTCTACTCTCGGATTACGGTGGGATTACGGTGACAGTTTACTAAATATACTCATTTTCGACCATCCCATCAGCTCTCCCCCGTTTACTTCATAGCGCCATCCCCGGCAATCGAAATCAGCCGCCGCTGTTTGTTGTAGGGATAGAGCCATCGCCACCAATAGTTTGCAATAATTAGTAAACTGTCAAAGTAACTCCACTGGCCAAAGAAAAACCGGCACTGCAAAACAGCGCCGGTTTCTCAAAGAGGTAGATAGAACTTCTGATCGGCAATAATATCGCTTAGAAGGAAGCTGAGATTGTTGCAGCAAAACGTGAATCACACTGGAAGACTTGTCCGGTGCAGAACCCACCCGCATTAGATACATCCGTATCCCAATAACGCAGGTCAACAGAGAATTTGTCATATGCAAGTGCAACACCGACATTCCAGTAAACATAATCATTGTCATTGAATGCGATTGCAAAATTCGCATTATTATCTTCGCCAATGGTAGTACCGACCAGAGCGCTGAATGTTGGTGAGACAGGACCAAGTTTTGGAAGTTCGACTTCCACCTTGCCTTCAAGGGTCCAGACTTCACCAGCCTTGCCTGTATATTCAGGTGAATAGTAAACTGTACCACCCAATGACACGCCATCAACTGGCTTAACGGTCGCACCACCCTTGAATTCTACGAAATCAAGCTCGGCACCCGTATCATTTGCGTCAGGGTAGAAGTAAGCAATGACACCAAGGTCAAGATCAATGGGTCCAAAGCTCGGTGTGATACCGGCATAGATATCAAGTTCGATATCAGCAATATTACCAGCGGCATTGCCACCAAAATCAAGGCTGGAAGCCCAGACACCGGTATACAACATGCCGTAAGTCGCATCAAAGCCACCCTGAATTGCTGCATGCTCGCCGGACTGCGAGAACCCGCGAAAGACGTAATCGCTGGTCAGCGCAACATTTGCCGAAAGCTCAAGCTTTCTGCCATCGTCCATGGGAGCATCTTTCATCGAACCACCACGATCATAGATATCTGCAGCTGAAGCTGGAAAACTCCAAATCATTGCAACCATCCCGCTCAAAACTACGACGTGAGCCGCTTTTAAATACAGTTTCATTCTAGTCATATTTCTATTCCCCTTTATGCCCTTATATATATTGTCCAGAAGTCATCAAAGCTTCAGGTTTTCCTGTTCTCCGCCGATACTCTTCTTAAAAAAATCCCTACGGGAAAAATATCTGACATTGCCAATCAAGCAACTGGAAGTCTGAAAACAAAAGCTGTCACCAACAAGCTAGCAGACAAAAATTTTAAGTAGCACCAACATTGATGTTGCTGTCTTCACAAGGCAATTAAAAAAATGGGGATGATCTTTTATTGCACATTTTTGTTGCATTTTTACACTAAATCCGGGAATTTTAGATTAATTATTGTGCATTTGATTAATTAGCAGGCAGGTTTTCGGCCGGATACTCAAAATCAGCAAACACTCCGACAATTATGACAACCGGCCGCCCTTAACACACCGTCGCTACAAATCCGCAAGTGAAAAACCAAACATAACCATTTTTTACTTTCATACCATGCGCGAAACTCTCCCGATGATAAGAGGATTTATGAGCAATGAACCTCCAGAAAAACCGGAGGACAAACCCGGCGAGCCATCCAGCAACGTGCTGGTGGAAGTGGTTCTGGACGAGAACAGTATTGCCCGCTGCACCCCCGATATTGAGCATGAGCGCAATGTAGCGATTTATGATCTGCTGGAGAGCAATTTTTTGAGCTCACGAAAGAGGGCGCCTGCGGCCCTTACAGCTTGCAACGACATCCCCCAATGAGCACAGCTCATTGGGGGTTTGAGGATCGTCTCCTACCGACAACGATAGACATTTTTGCTGATCCGCTTGGGGAATTTCCCAATGCCGCACCAGCAAAGACTGCCCTTCATCTTTCCGCCAATACAGCGTTTGCGGTTGACCGTTTTGGCCGGTTTCCTTTTACCAGAGGGGCGGGTGCTGGATTGAGTGGCGCTATTTTTCGGTTTGCGCCGACAGCTATTGCCAATTTTCACATAGCCCCGGCGGCAAATACACGAATTAGTCACTGGATTGCGCACGAAGGGCGAGCGACATGTTACGCGAACACTCACACATCGTTTTACCCTTGCGCTCCAGCGCTTGCCCGTCCGACAAACACAGCGACCAGTTGCATTCAGCGAGCGTCCACCCGTGCAATTGGGACGCTTCGTAGGAGTTGCGCTATTGGTCGATTTACGCCGACAGCTATTGCCGATTTTGACATAGCCTCTGCGACAAATGCAGGCATTGGTCACTGGATTGCGAACTAATGGCGCACGGCAGGTCACGCGAGCCGGGTTTACGCAACGCCCCGAGGCATTGAGTGTCTGCCCACCCCTGCAATCAGGACGCTTGATCGTCGTACCGCTATTGGCTGGTTTGCGCCTGCAGCTATTACCGATCTTGAAAGTGCCCCGGGGGCAGATGCAGGTATTTTTTATCCGATGGCGCACAAAGGTCGGAGGGCATTGGACACGAGCCGGTTTTACGCATCGACCCGCTTTGGCGCTCCATGACTTGCCCCAGGTACAGACACAGCGGCGACCATTGCGATCCCAGATGCGGCCCCCGGTGCAGGTATAACAGCGATTGAAGCCAGGGTTGGGATTCCAAAACGTGCCGCTGGGGCAAACGCAGCGCCCGGAAGTATTTGGTGAGCGCCCGCCCGTACAGCTATTGGCGACAGGTGCGCCAGGCTGAGGCGTGGGGCGGGTTCTTTGTGTGCCGACAATAATCGGGCTCCACGGGCCACATATCATATCGGGAACGCGCGCTAGACGGCTGTCTCCAAGGCAGGCCTTGAATTCATACCGACCTGGCGCCCGCGCTCTGGACTGCACAAAATTGGCGATGGTTTGACCAGCAGGAACCGATCCGCGTGTGCCAAAAATGCGACTGGGAACACCTGAGCGACCCGCCGCACGCACGAGCATGATAATATGGCGTCCTCCACTGGGATTAGCACTCCTCGATTTATTGGCGATCAAGACCTGCAAGCGAAACGGCCTGTTCTCCGGCGTGATACTTGATAGTTCACCAGCATTGCTCACTTGAACGCCGCCAACCTGCCAGGTTGCAGCCGCTGCATTGCCGACCGAGATAAAGGTCGAGGGCCCACAGATTTCTGGTTCTGGATAGCCGCGTGCATCTTTCAATTGATCCAGACAGGCTCTAAAGGCATAGCTACCCGGCACCAATGCCTGGACCGGAAACGTCATCGTTTTTTGCTGACCTTTGCCAAAATTTGGCAGGGATTGAGCATTGATGACCTGAGGTGTGCCAGATGGATAGCCATGAACCTGTCTTAGCTGTGCTGTCCCGCCACTGGCTGGCCAGACGAGCCTCCCCGTTAGATTGGTGATTTTCGCACGCAAGCTGAAGGGCTGATTGGCCGGAACCCGGCTGGAGCCGCTGCCGATGGCACGTATATTTGTCGTGAGACCTGAAATTTTCCAGCCTGACGAAGAGGAATTATAAACTCTGATAGTATGGCCAGCGCAATTAAAGCCATAGTCGGGAGGACAAATACCCATTGAGACCGTCGACACATTTTCTCTTGTTGCACCAAGCGAGCTAGGGCTGGGGACGGTAAACCTCGCAAAGATAACGCGTGCATCGCCGCACGGAAAAGATCCGACAACCGTCGAACCAATATTGTTTGTGGCAGAATCCAAAGCGGCACGCCCAGGCCCCAATACGGCACGATGTGTGAGGGTATGTGACTGTATGTTTCGACAATTATTCCCGCAATCGGTGACCAGCTCATAGCGGATTTCATAGGTCTGCCCTGGTGTCAAAATTTTTCTGGGCGGGTTTGATCTGGCCTTGATACTATATGTTTCAAGACTGGTATAATTGAGTGAGGGGGGAAGATAGTCCGTGCAGAACCACTCTTTCAAGTCTTGGGCATGTGCGCTGGGGTAGGCAAAGATACTCAGCAAAAGGCTCGCAAAACAGGGAAATAGTAAGTGTCTCATGGGGGTCCCTTCCTCAGAGAACAGATTTCAAAATATTTTCGGTAAACCCGCGGCCCATCAATGCCTTTGCGCACAGATGCGCATCTTAAAGTAGCAAATGTACAACGTCTGCGTCCGTTGGAGACAGTTTTTGGTAACCCCACCAGATTGTCTGTATCCACCTCTTCGATTGGCTAAGTATTTTTTACCGAGATGAAAATTCGCGCTATTCTTTGCTCTTTCTATATTGTTACCAGAGCCATTGGCGGAAATCTTTTTACAGATTTGATAGGCAGCATTGGCTGGAGCCGGCTGAGATATGATGAGGCCGGCGACAAGGGAGAAAAAGACCCCGTGAACACTCAGAAACATGACACTGCGAGAGAGAATTTTTATCATTGGAAACTCCTGTATTTGATCTGCGTATCAGGGCGATCCCGTTGTTTCTCGCCCCTGTATCTTTTAGTCGCGCCAAGGACTAAAAAGGTTCAATACGCCGTTGAAAATATTTTTCCTAACAGTTTGAAAATACCATCGAAATCACTGCCAGTCCATTTCAAGGCTGCTTAAAGGCTAACAAGAGCGCATCGTGCTGATCAGTATATGATCGCCTTGAAAAAAAATCATGACGCATATGCGTTATGAACTGAAAAAAGATGTGAGAAAAGAAAGAGAAACGATCGCTTAAAAAACCTCGAATGGGGAAATGAAAGCAGATATTTTACGAATAAAATCCGCTTGATTACGACTGCCCGTTTTGTGCAGTAGCGCCCGCATTTGGTTACGTACAGTATGACGACTAACACTGTTTTGCTCCGCAAATTCATACAGGCTTTGACCTGATAACAAAGCCTGCCCCAGGCGTGCCTCGGCCCGGGTCGCCCTAAATCCGCTGATCAACATGCGGACAGTATCCAATTCTTCCACCCCGCCAAGACCAGTGATGACGAAACAGCCGACCACGGGATCGCTCCAGACCCTCTCTGGGAATCTCCCTTCGATTTCTCGGGGAAAGATATGGGCCCGCATGAGCGTCTGGCCAAAATCGGCATCGTGCAAAGATATGGGGTGCAGTGTTGAAGCAAAGCATTGCGTCTGCATGGCATGGATTGCTTGAGAAATAAATTTTTGAACCTCTTCATCATAAGCGGTGAGTTTATCGCTCCCGTTCAGTGATAAACGGGGACAGTGACGCAAGAAGCGCTCGGCGGCCGGGTTGACATAATCGGTGTGACCACTCTGACGGATGGTGATAATCGCATGACGGCTCACTTGCAGATGCTCAAGCTGACCATGATCGCCGTTTTTCAGAACAGATGAAATTTCGATGGCCCGTGTCACATGAGGACCAAGGACCGTGAGAGCGTCTACGACCTTGGGCAAGACCTGTTCATGATTACGCGCTCGGCACGTAGCGGCAAGCGCCAAAAACCGATGCTCATTGCGATAGCAGATAGTTGCCGAACCCGTCACCAGATTGCCCTGGGGGCGCAGCCAGTCATTATAAAACTCGGTTTGGAATAAAAGGTCGCGTGCCAGCGCATAATCTGACATCCCGACAAAGCCTACAGGCATGGTGGCGTTCATGGCCATCCACGGATTGAGATCACCATAATATTGTTCATAATCGAGAAGAAAATCGGGATCCCAGCCAGCGCCCAACAGGCCCAGGTTGTTAGGGGTCGCCACATCGTGAGAGAATTGAATGGCGGGAGCACCCGTCAGCTCATGCAAACCATCACAAAATTCCGCCCATACAGTATTATCCAATGCCGCAGCATAAATAAGCGGCAGCAGGTCCTCTGCTGTGTTAGGGCTCTTTTGCATATCAGTTCACAACCACCAGACTTTTCTTGGTAACGCAAACCCACCAGTGAAGATCGACCTAAGACGATCCCCTTAATGATACCCTAAAAACCATGTGCTAAAAACAATATTGCCAATCCAGCTTATCCCTCCCCCAATTAAACCTTTGCCCACTTCGTCCTTTGCCCGCCGCTCGCACAATGATATGACGATTTATGAGCAGCGAACCACCAGAAGAAACCAATGACAAACCCATTGAGCCATCCAGCAACCGGCTGGTGGAAGTGTTTCTGGACGAGAACAGTATTGCCCGCTGCACGCCCGATATTGAGCATGAACGCAATGTAGCTATTTATGATCTGCTGGAGACCAATTTTTTTGAACTCATGAAAGAGGGCGCCAGCGGCCCTTACAGCTTGCAGCTGGCCCTCGAAGAAAACCGTTTGGTGTTTCATGTCGGGGACGAGCACCAAAAGCCAATTAACTCTTTGATGCTCTCCCTGTCCTCCTTCAAGCGCCTGGTGGGCGATTATTTCCTGCTGTGCGAAAGCTATTTCGAGGCCATTAAAACGGCGCCCCCCAGCCGCATCGAGGCCATCGACATGGGACGGCGCGGCCTGCACAATGAAGGCGCGCAACTGGTGCAGGATCGCTTGAGCGGCAAGATCAATGTGGATTTTGAAACGGCTCGAAGACTGTTCACGCTGATCTGCGCGCTGCAATGGCCGGGGGGGCCAGTGCGATGATCAATCAAGCCCCTGAAGTGATCCGCGATATCCCCGACGCGGTGCTATTTGCCTGCTCCATGAATGCGGTGCGCTCCCCCATGGCGGCAGGTATTTTGCGCCATCTGGCGGGACGGCGCATTTATGTGGAAAGCGCCGGCGTTCGCACCGGCGATCAAGACCCGTTTGTGACTATTGTCATGGATGAAATCGGTATTGATGTATCCAAACACGATCCCGTCGCTATAACGGACCTCTATGACACCAATTTTGACCTGATCATCAGCCTGACCCCTGAAGCGCATCATCAAGCTTTGGAGCTGACCCGCACACAATCCGTCGATGTAGACTATTGGCCGACCCTTGATCCGACCTTTGTGAGTGGCAATCGCGAACAGGTTTTGGAGTCTTATCGAACCTGCCGCGATACCCTTTTCAAAAAAATAAAGTCATTTTTTAACCTTGATCGGGCCGCAAACCTCTAGAACCAATGCTCCAAAACCCATAAATCGGATAATAGTTGCAAAAAACTGCAACAACGGCCTTGCTTTTGTCGCCAATCACTCACATGCTTTGAAAAAATTTTTATAGGAATGGAGTTTCATGGCTAAAGAAGAATTGCTGGAGTTCGAGGGCATCGTCAATGAGTTGCTGCCCAACGCGACCTTTCGGGTCGAACTCGAAAACGGTCATGAAGTGATCGCCCATACAGCTGGTCGCATGCGTAAAAACAGAATTCGTGTCCTGGCGGGAGATAAAGTGCTTGTCGAGATGACACCTTATGACCTCTCCAAGGGGCGCATCACCTATCGTTT
>JAJRQA010000237.1 GCA_024280475.1 Alphaproteobacteria bacterium | reverse complement strand
GATTGGACACGCATAACAAAACTCCGCTGCTCTTTATCGATATCTATGGGTACCATACGGGTACCAAAATGTCACGTGTCTTGATGGTTTTTGATGATTTGCTATGATAAGCCTGAACGTTAAAGAATCAATATAAACAGCAATTTATGCTCAATTATATTCAGCTATGAAAATGATGGGAATAAAATTGAAAATCCGCGTGTCGGTGGTTCAAATCCGCCTCCGGGCACCATTTTTTCCTTTATATATTATGGTGTTATTTCGGCTCTGAGCTTGATGGTTCTCCGTTGGAATTCGCTGGGTGCCGTATGGGTGTCATATGGCATGCGCTTGAATGAAGCGGGTTGTAATGGTTTGCCCTATGAGACACAGGGACATTTGCAATTATGGCCGCCTGAGAAGCTTGTAAATTGGGCGCTCAGTTCGTGTCTGGGTGCGTTATTGGATCGCTCAATTGTGCTTGCTCCTGTGTTTCTTACCATCAACCCCCTTTCTCCCATTGCAGTGGTGTGTGAGGCTTGGGATTATTGAGAACAGGGTACGCCTTCGCATCAGCCGGGCGCAGGTGTTCAAATGCGGACTGCGAATTCTAGTAGTTGATTGGTCTGTGAAGTGCCAGGAACTGAAACCTGATATTGGCAGCGATCTGTAGTGGCTGGTTGAGAAGTTTTGTTTTTCTGATATAATTGACCGAATATTATTCTATTCCGTCAAGGGGTTTCGAATGAGAGAAGATGTCGGTTTTATTTTTACGACTCTACTGTTTATTGCCTTGCTGCCACTGAACGCATTGGCAGAAAAACGCGTTGCCCTTGTTATCGGAAATTCAGCATATACAAATATCTCGACCCTGGCTAACCCTATAAATGACGCAAAGCTTATGGCCAAAGTGCTGGGTGCACAAGGATTTGAGGTTGTACTGGGGCTGGATTTGAAATACCGACCGATGAAGCGATCAATCAGGCGCTTCACACATAAACTGCAAAGCTATGGTCGCGATACAATCGGGTTTATCTTTTATGCCGGGCATGGCTTGCAGGTGCGTGGCACCAACTATCTGATCCCGGTGTCGGCCGAAATTGAAAAAGAAGGGGATGTGGATATTGAGGCGATCAGCGCTTCCTCTTTGTTGTTTGGTGTACGTGAAGCACGCAATCGCCTCAACATTATTGTGCTTGATGCTTGTCGGAACAACCCCTATCGCAGCCTGTTTCGCTCAGCCAGTCGTGGTTTGCAACAGATGAACGCGCCGATGGGCTCATTGATTGCCTTTTCGACGAGCCCCGGTGATGTGGCAGCAGATGGTGACGGCCAAAACAGCCCATTTACGGCGGCTTTGGCTGGATCTATGAGTGTTCCCGGCCTCACCATCGAAAACATTTTCAAGGTGGCCCGGCGTAAAGTTTATGAAAGCTCTAAGAAAAAACAGCTTCCCTGGATCAACTCTTCCCTTCTGGGTGAGTTTTATCCCGCCGGGCTTGCGAAGGCCGTAAAGAAGAAACCGACATCAACTCCAACCAAAGCTCCCTCCCAACTCCTGTCTTCTACGTCCATAGAACTTGCATTCTGGCAAGCGGCCAAGGATCAAGGATCGCGAAGGTCCTACGAGGCTTATGTCCAGAAGTTTCCTAAGGGCAATTTTGCACCACTTGCGCATATGAAACTGGATGAATTCAAGCGGGCAGCACAGACAAGAGCCAAGCAAAAAGCGGAACTAAGAGAGGCCCGCAAAAAGCAGAATGAGGCTGCCACCAAAAAGCGCAATGTCGAGGTGGCAAGACGCAAAAAGGAGCTCAATGACCTTCGCCTGAAGCAAAAAGCGGAACGAGAGCAGTTGGCTCAAGAACGCGATGATTTGGCTAAACGCTTAGAGGCAATGGAAGAGGAAACCAGAAAGCGTGCAGACGCGATTGAATCTAAAAGAATGAAAATCGCGGCCCTGGAACCTGAAAAAACAAAGGTCAATGCGAAGGCTGTGACAACACCAATACCAATGCCAAAACTCGATGCGAAAACAATGGCTTTAGTTCTTCAAAATGAATTGAAGCGAGTTGGCTGCGATCCTGGTAAAGTGGGGGGGAGATGGGGCAAGCAAGGCAAGAATGCACTTTCCAAATTTAATAAATATGCCAAGTTGCAAGTGCCAACCGGGAAACCGTCGATGGATGCTATTAATGTGATTCGGGCTAAAAGGCAGCGCGTTTGCCCCCTTGTTTGTGGAGTTAGACATCGCATTGACGATAACCAGTGCGTGCGCAAAACATGTCGGAAGGGGCAAGAGCTTAACAAACGTGGTAAGTGCATAAAACTAGTTGTCAAAAAGACTTCATCAAAGCGCAAGAAAGTAACGAAACAAAAATCTACTAAGAAGAAGGGAAAAGCAAATAGTAAATATAGAGATTGTAAGTCAAGGTATGGTTTTCAGTCCTGCAAGCATTTAAAGTTTTAATAGTTCCTAATGTGGTTATTTTATTCTAGACGCCATCTAAAACAGAAAAGCATCATCTCATTCAAGCCATGCAATGCAATGCTCCCACTTTGCTGCAAATAAATGGATCCAGTGTCAGACAAAGACTGATGAAGTTGGCAATCCTTACTCCCTGGCATTGATACAGATCGAAAAGCTGTTGTCCGTTGTCGTTTTTGAGGCTCGCAAGTTTTGAAGTTTTTCACTGGCCAGGGGCGTTCGGAATTCGTGCGGATATATGCTCATTGCAAGAGATGTTTGATAAGCTGTAGCTGGACGAGGTTTTAACGCAGCAGTTCAGCTATGATGGGATATGACAGGGGCATAGCGTTGAGAGTGCAGGCCACCGGGGCAAGGAAATTCAATTGAATATTGATCCAAATATAATATTGCTGGCAATAGGCTGGTTTACGATCAAGCATTTTGTTGCCGATTTTGTTTTTCAAAGTCAGAGCCAGTTCAAGTACAAACATATCTATGGGCATTGGGGAGGTTTGGCGCACGCGGGGATACATGGCATCTGCTCGGTGCCAATATTCCTGATATTGCCAGCCGCCAGCCAATTGAGCGCTGTGTCCTTGATCAGTGCTGAAATCATCGTCCATTACCATCTGGATTGGCTGAAGAAAAATTATGTATTGCACAAGGGGCTGACCACCAGAAACCGTCGCTACTGGATCGCCTTTGGCCTCGATCAGCTTCTTCACATGATGACCTATATTGCCATTATTTATCTGCTCATCCAGTAGACCAGCAACAAGCCCCGCGCATAGCACCTATCAGACGATTGAGGGCGGGACGTTTGATAATAAGGAGCCGCCATGAGTGATCATAATCTGAACGGTAAAACGGCATTGATAACGGGATCGACCAGTGGCATCGGGCTGGCCATTGCGATTGCTCTGGCGCGGGCCGGGGCGCGCATTGTCCTGCATGGTCAAGGTGATCAACAGCTCCACGCAGATGCACTGGCGCAAGTAGATGGTGCGGGGGCTGGGGACAGCCAGTATTTCGATGTTGATTTGCGCGATGTCAGCGCTATCGATGGGATGATGACGCGATTGGATGAGGCGGGCGGCGTTGATATTCTGGTCAATAATGCCGGTGTTCAGATCATTGCGCCGCTGGCGCAGGCAACGGCGCAGATTTGGGATACTGTCCTCGCGGTCAATCTGAGCGCCGCTTTTCACACCATGCGTCATGCCCTGCCAAAAATGGCGCAAAATGGCTATGGCCGAGTGATTAATATTGCCTCGGTTCATGGCCTTGTGGCATCGGTCAACAAGGCACCTTATGTGGCCAGTAAATTTGGTCTCAATGGTTTGAGCAAGGCGGCGGCGCTCGAATATGCTGACGCTGGTACAAAGGCCAGGGGCGGCGTGACGGTCAACACCATCTGCCCCGGCTGGACGGAGACGGCGCTTATCGAGCCGCAGATCCAGGAGCGGGCAGAATTACATGGTGGTGATCGCGAGGCGGGTATTAAAGATATGCTGTCAGAAAAACAGCCGAGCCAACGCATATCAGACGTGCGCGAGATCGGCGCGCTCGTTTTGTTTCTATGTTCCCCTCTGGCACATAATATGACTGGCAGCTCTTTGTCGATTGATGGCGGTTGGTCCGCCCAATAAAATCTGGTCGCCAGTGCAATTTTACTTTATCAGCGCCCGCTATTCACGAAGGGCCCATTTGACGTGCACGGTGACGTTCGTTGTGTGTTGGCCCGGCGCAATGGGTACGGAGCTTTTGGCTCGCATGGAGCGTATTTCCATGGGGCGCGGGAAATGCTGATTTGCCTGTTCGCTGATGGATTGGATAGCTCCAAGTCTGACATCTGCTGCTCTTGCATAAAGGGCCGCTTTATCGAGGACAGCTCGCATAGCGTCCTTTCGCGCTTCATCCAGGGTCTTATCGGGATCACTGAGGCCAAACCGGATACCGCTAATGCGGTTAGAGCCGACCGTTACAACCCGGTCAAGAATGGCGCCGAGCTGATCCAGATCACGTACCGTTATGCGCACGGAATTGGAGACCCGGTAGCCAATGATCCTGGCGGTACGGCCATTTTTGAAGTGCTGGTAGCGTGGCTGTACAGAAAATTGCGATGTGGCGATATCGCTGCTTTCCAGCCCTGCCGCTTTCAGACTTTTCATCATGCGGGCCATGGCTTCATTATTGTCATCAAGGGCGTCCCTGGCTTTTACCGCTTCGCTCGTCACGCCGGTGCTGATGCTGGCCATATCAGGCTGGCTTTTGATGGAACCAGTGGCTGAAAGCGTCAGCGTGCGAATAGCGTTGGTGCCATGATCATTCCCGTCATGGGCGTGCAGTGGCATAGGCGGGCGAAGAACGAGCAGGGCGATCGCTGCCATTACGGAAATCGCCACTATGGATCGGGGGTGCAAGGGGGCAGATTGTTGAAAATTGGGAATTAGTCGCATGGAGAGGCTCCGGTTTGTGGTTTGTCTATGGCTCCGTATTAAGCAATAAGGGGCCGTAATATCTTACTATTTAACACAAATTATCGAAATTCTATGGCTGCAAGATGGTCACAAGAAAAACTGAGGTGGATTTGCTCTTGCATGCACCTGCCAATCCGTAATAGATGTGGGGACCTAACCGCCGAAGTACCTTTTTATTGCGCTAAATCTTGCCTAGGGCCTGCTTGCCCTGTTGAGGCCAAAATGCGGTTTGCAATGGAAAACAGATGGGCCTGTAGCTCAGCTGGTTAGAGCTGACGGCTCATAACCGTCCGGTCGCAGGTTCGAGTCCTGCCGGGCCCACCATTTTCCCTCTTTCTTGACTGATTTTCGCTGCGTCCAGGCGCTCGATGGAGCGGCCTGCTCGGCGCTCACCCGGTTGGACTCTGTGATCGCTCTGGTTGGAGATTGTGGTTGTCAAATCAGAAAATAGCAGCGGTATAAATTGCGGGTATCAAATAGAGCAGGCTTATTTTAAAATTTCGATCATTTTGTCATAACCGCGAGATTGAGCGTGCTGCAGTGGAGTAACGCCGCTGCGATCGGCAATTGATTTGTTGGCGCCAGCATCGACGAGAGCCTTGAGCGTGTTAATGTGGCGTTCACCGCCATCCCCAAGGATGACGGCTTCCATCAGAGCTGTCCAGCCCAGATTATTGACGTGATCGACCCTTGCTTCTTTTGTTAGCAAGAAGCGAACAATGTCCGCATGACCAAGGTGGGCAGCGGCAATAAGTGCTGTGCCATCATAGACACTGGTAATGTTGCCAGGCTTGCATCCCAAGCGAACCGCCAGCTCTAATATTTCCATATCATTGGCAACAGCTGCGATCGTTACGATGTCGTATTTATGATATTCCAACGCATTGGGATCTGCTCCGATCTGTACGAGTGCTGCGAGGGCGCTTTTGTGAGAGGCGAAGGCTGCAACATGAAGCGGCGTTCGCCCCTTGCTATCGCGAGTATTGGGTTTTACACCGGTTTTGCCTAGCCGAAGAATTTCAGCGGCATCCCCCTTCCATGCAGCCGCATGAAGGCCTTTATATTTCGTAGTCTCGAGCAAGGTCGGACCTGTTTGAGAAAGGGCGGCAACCAGAAGCAACCAGGTCGCCATCACTAGGCTGGAGAGGAAACAAGCGATATGCCAAATTCGCATTGTAATTCTCATTGCACAGAGCCTTTTGAGTTTTTCGAAGTTCCAACGTACCAACCTGCATTGCCTCAAGGGGCAATAGCGCAGGATTGGTTCGACCTTTCAAGCATAGGCTTAACTTGCCATAGCGGTTGCAAGCGTAACCAAGAGATGTGCCAAACAGGCTTTTTCAGTCACAGATCTTTCATATTGATATGGCGGCCAGCCTATTTGACAGCCAGACTATTTGGTATTTGCACCAATTGCCTCTAAGCCAGCCTTGGCACAGGCTTCGTCGAGATGCCCGCCGGGCGCGCCCCCAACACCGATACCACCGACCAACTTGCCCGAAAGCTTGATTGGCAATGCCCCGCCAAGAATAACCAGACGCGGGTCCATATCTCTCAGGCCATCCAAAAATGGCTTGTCTTTTATCAGTGCTGCAAGTTTGGCCGTCGGCTGTCCCATGCTGGCGGATGTAAACGCTTTGCCTGTACTACTGCCAACGGTATGGGGACCGGCACCATCGCCCCGTATCAATACTTTGGTCGAGCCCGAGCGCGCAACAACAGCAACACTGACGCGGTATCCATCTGCTTTGCATTTTGCCATAGCGGCATTGGCGGCCTTTTGCGCAATGTCCAGAGGCAAATAAGCAGCAGTTGGCAATTCAGCGGCAAATACCGGTGATGCGGTTAGCAAAAAAGCACCCAATAGGCCAGCACTTGCATTTTTTATAACCATTCGCTTTTTCATATGAACTCTCCCGTAAATGTTTGTTGTCACATTGATTGTCACCACAAAAGGGGTATGATGAGAATAAACAAATTTGCAATAGAGTTTTACAATTATGCAAAAAGATACAGGACGGCTGGACTATCACTTGATGCAAACGGTCCAGGCTGTGGCGACGACAGGATCACCTGTGCTTGGTGCCAGACAATTGGGGATCAGTGTGACCACGGTATATCGCCATCTGGAGACGCTTGAGGGCTCATTGGGTGTGCAAATTTTCGATCGTCATCACAAAGGTTGGACAATAAGAAAAGACGCCTCGCCTTTGCTCTCGGCAGGCAAGGAGATTGAAAAGCTCTTGCGCCGCGCATTGGGCGAAATTCGCGATGTTGCGGAACCTCGCTCACTTCGCTTGCAGATCGCCATATCCGAAGATTTGGCCAATCATTATATCGTCCCTCTGCTGCGCGACTTTATCCGGTATAACGACAATATTCAGCCGGAATTGATGATCAGCAGCAATTTTACAGATCTTGTGCAAGGAGATGCCGACGTTGCGATCCGGCCCCATGTAGATCCTGGGGACATTTTGGTCGGGCGCCGTGTTTGCAGCATGAAGCATGCATTTTATGCCACAAAAGCCAAGGCCAGGCGAATGGGCAATTTGTCTTCACTCGCCGAATTAGAAGATTACGGTATTTGTGGATATGGAGCAGCGCTAAAGGAATACACAGCTGCCCAGTGGTTGGGGTATCACGTCAATCCAGATTCTATTGTCGCTCGGTTTGATTGTACCAGCACTATGACGCGTGCTGTCGTAGAAGGTGTGGGTATCGGGTTGCTCCCCTGTTTTGTCGGAGACAGGGTTTCGTCCCTGACAGCTGTCATGCCAGTTGAAGATGGCGTACCTATCGACATTTGGCTGGTAACGGCTGCAGCCAACAAAAAGAGGCCGGCAGTCATGTCCTTTTTCAAGTTTTTTGCGGCAGCCTTTCGTGCGGATAAGAACCTTTTCACAGGTGCACCCTATTCCAAATAAGCGTATAGAGGATACTTGCATATCTATCCAGGAATTGCGAAGTGCTCAAATATATTGTTTGAATATATCTGTTTTGGAAAATACGAAGAAAAGGTCAGGTGCTTCATGAGAACCAAGCCAGACAAAATATCGATCCTTGTTGTCAACGGTCGCGACATTCACAGGGACGGACATGGCTATCTTCTGGACCCGGCTGACTGGGATAAGCATGTAGCTATTGCTATTGCCAAGGAGGAGGGGCTTGAGCTCAATGATGAGCATTGGGCCATTATTGATTTTATGCGCGATTATTTCAATGAACATGAAATACCCGCTGATGCCCGCTTCGTTTTTGCTTTCCTGTCAGGACATTTGAGCAAGACCAATAAAGAGGGGCGTCGACATTTCTTTGAACTGTTCCCATATGGTTATGTGAAGCAGGCCTGCAAGATCGCCGGGATGCGCCAACCAAGGGCCTGGAGTACGGGATAAAGTGCAATGCAGACATTCATGATCGAAAACGGCAAGCGCCAACGGTTGATCGCCAGCAAGGCAATGACCCCCGATGATTTTGATGAGCTGGCCTTGATGCTGGGCATCCCCATCACTCAGGCGCGCAAGATTGGTTTCGTTGCAGCAAGGCGTGCGCAAAAACAGCAGCTCATTGAGACCTTGTGGAACGGCAAGGAAAGCCAGATCACGGCGCAGGCCGGTGATTGGATCGTCACCAATCTCACCCCCGATCTGACCATTTTGCGAGATGGGGACGGCAATGCAAATATCTACGCCATCCGCGCAGATAAGTTCCCGTCCCTCTATACGCGCCATGAGGGCGACAATGAATTTGGCGATATCTATCGCGCCATTTCACAAGTGGATTGTCTTGATCTGCCCGGCGGATTTGAAATCATGGCTCCCTGGGGCGAAATACAGCGCGCTGACCAAGGCTATCTGTTGCGCAACGGAACTGAGATCTACGGCAATCACAAAGAAACTTTTGATGCGACCTATGAGATGGTGGATTGATCTGGGCTCGGCGCGGGAGACCCTCTATTTATGAAACGGGGGTTTTTTCATTTTTTTGCACCATTTGGGCGGGTTTTTACTGAGGAAGTATTTTTTGCGTTGGTCGAGGGTGAGGCATTTTGTGACGGTGCGGCGGACTTTGTTGACGAGATCCCTGTCGGAATTGAACAGGGGCCAAAGGCGGATGGTGCCATCTCCCGAAGAGGTGACGATCTTCTTGCCCTTGGGAGAAAAACTGGCATGGGTTACAATGCCTTTATGTCCCTTGAGCACTTGCAATAATTTGCCGGTTTTAACATCCCAGATCCTTGCGGTATTGTCTTTTGAAGCGGACACGAGACGCTTGCCATCGGGGCTGAACGAGGCGTGCAGGACGGCCCATTCATGGCCCTTGAGGGCGCTCACAAAAACACCAGAGCGTGCTTGCCACAATCGCACGGTCTTGTCTTCTGAGGCTGTGGCGATAAGTTCTCCTTGCGCATCATAAACAACGCTGCGCACAGAATCAGTGTGGCCCTCAAGCTGAGCCAGACGCTCGCCGCTGGAGACATCGAGGATACGGACTATTTTATCTGTTGAAGCGGTGGCAATGCGGTTGCCATCAGGACTGAAATCGGCCGATTCCAGCCCCGCCTTGTGCCCCAGGAATGTTTTTAGTAATTGCCCGCCTGCCACCTCCCAGACCCTTGCTGTCTGGTCGCCAGAGGCGGTGACGATGCGCTGGCCGTTGCTGGAAAAAGCGGCGCTGGTGAGGTCGTGGCTATGGCCTTTGAGAATGCGGATCAGCTTGCCCGTACGGGCGTTGAACAAGCGTGCCTTGTTATCAAGGGCCGCCGTCAGGATCATGCTTTGATCGGGGCTGTAGACGGCTCCATTGACGAACCCGTCATGCTGGTTGAGGGTGAGAACGGTCTTTCTTGTGGCAATCGACCAGACGCGTGCGGTGCGGTCCCAGGAAGAGCTCAGGATCAATTTGCCATCAGGGCTGAAAACAGCCCCGCTGACATGATTTTCATGGCCTTTAAAGACCAGGTTTTTCTGCCCTTTGATATAGGCGGTATAAAGGGCATCGTGCGCTTGCAGGCGATCGTCTGGCTGTTGCGCCTCTTGCAGGGCTTCAAGAGCCAGCAACATAGCGGTTTGTGGGTCGCCAGTTTCGCGAAGATGGTTGGCAACGCGCGACAAGAACAAGGACTGGCGCTTTTTGACACTGGCCAGCTCTTTGCGCATGGCATCCTTACCCCCCAAGGATCGATCAAAAACAACACCGATCAGCGCGGTTGCAAAGATAAATAACATGAAGGCGGCGCCAATCATCCGTATTTTGTCGGCTGCGAGCCATTTGCGGCTACGCTTCAATAGCGGCTTGAGAGCCGGCATTTTGAAATAGCGCTTTTTAAATGTCTGGAACCATGGTGTTTTCTGTATGAATTTCGTGCCAGCTACCGGCAGCTTCAAGGTTCTGGTCACCCAGCCCGGAAAGGCACTCCAGTGAATTCCCTGGCGCAGAACTTTCAAGGTGCGATTAACATTGGCGGCTTGGCGCTTGGCAGGGCGTATCGGCATCTCTTCGCGATCGCGGCTGGATGAATTACCGCGATCATGATTGACGATGACTGTGCCTTGTAGCTCAATAACTTTTTGTGGATCCTCGCTGATTGGCGCGCTGGTGTCTGGTTTGATTCTCGTTCAGGTTCAGGTTCTGGTTGGGTTGTTCGGCGAATGCGTACCTGTGAACGTTGCAAACTGTCTTTAAGATCAGCAAGTCCCACATCCCGGTTTTTGGTCATGTCGACCACAAAGTCGCAATCGGTAATATTGGCGCTTGTCGGCGCTTCCAGAATGGCCAAAATTGGTTTGTGGCGCGACACGGCTTCTTTCTTTTCCCACTGGCAAAGATCAGATGCTTGCCAAAAGGGGGTTACCAGCAACAAGACAAGTTCAGCGTCCCCAATGGAGGTTTGCAGGTCAGCTTGCAGATTGTCAAAATCCCCCTGTTCTTGTTTTTTGGTGCGGGGAACCATCGAGGGTTCATAGGCATGTTCGCGCAACCAGGATTGCAAGCCAAGGGCCGCTCGCTCGTCCCGGCTTGAATAGCTGATGAATATGCGCGCCATCATCCCCTCCAGATAAGAAAAAATTGATCTGTCACGGTATAGAGGATGATTTTCAACCCTCCAAGCAAGGAATGTTGGTAACCCCTGGTTTACTACGTATGGAAGTAACATCTTCAACATGCTATGTTACTATTATACAATAGACATTTTAGAATAAGAGTAAGTTCATGACGCCAAAACCGCATAAAAAAAAGAAATCGTCTGCCGCCCAAAAAGGTAGCTATTCGGTGCGGCAATTGCAAAAGCAATGCGAGCAGTTGCAAAAAAAGCTAAAAAACTGCCGCGCCAAAAATTCCAAGGCGGTGTCGCGGCGCAATGATGAACTTGCCCTCAAGCCCTATCAGGCAGAGCTTTTGAAACTGCAGTCTCATATGGAACGCGAGAAAACAAAATTCATGATTTTGTTTGAAGGTCGAGATGCCTCTGGCAAGGGCGGTACCATACGCCGCACAACGCGCTATATGAACGAAAAGCATTACCGGGTCGTGGCATTAGGCAAGCCAACCGAAACCCAGAAAACACAATGGTTTTTCCAGCGCTATGTGGAGCAATTCCCGCGAGGCGGTGAGATGGTTCTGTTTGATCGTAGCTGGTATAATCGCGCCATGGTGGAGCCGGTTTTTGGTTTTTGCAGCGACGAAGAATACAAAAATTTCATGAAAGGCGTCACCGGTTTTGAAAAAGATCTGGTGCGTCAGGGCACAAGACTGCTCAAATTGTATTTTTCGGTGACTAAAGATGAGCAGGCTCGGCGCTTTGAGCGTCGTAAAAGTGATCCCTTGCGGCAATGGAAGCTGAGCGAGGTTGATGTACAGGCCCAGGATCGTTGGGATGAGTTCACAACGGTCAAATATGCGATGTTGAAACGCACCCACGCCTCGGCCGCCCCCTGGACCATCATCAGATCCAATAACAAGCAGGCTGCCAGGCTAAATGCGCTGCGCGTGATGCTCAATGCCGTTGATTATGAAGGCAAAGACACCACGCTGGATTTTGTCCCTGATCCCAAGGTTGTGGTCTCGGGTGCCCGCGAAATCGAAAAAATGGAAGCCGATCGCTTGCGCATAGGCAAGTTCAAAGGCTGATTCCCCTTAATGCCCATATTTCTCTCACACCTTTGTGTGTTGCACTGCCCCTCGTTCAATGCCAGAGTTATGATCGGATAATATTTGTTATTTGATCGAGAAGGGAAGTAATGATGAAGCTGGTTATACAAACCTTTGTGGTGCTCCTTGTAGCACTGTCATTTATGCCGCTTGATGGGGAGCGCAATCGTGCGACCGCTGCGGAAAACGCCAACCCTGTCAAAGAGCGTCAAAAACTGATGCGCTCGGTTGGCAAAGCCATGAAAACCACTGTTAAAATGCTGCGAGGCGATCTTGCCTATGATGGCGCTGCAGCAGCTTCCGCCATGTCGACCATGAGCATTGTTGCTGGCAAATATACCAAATTGTTTCCTGAAGGGTCGGATATGGAAAATTCGATCATGGATTTTGATCAAGAATCAGATGCTCGGCCTGAAATCTGGACCAACAAGAAGGATTTTGAATTGGAGGCGGTGGCATTGCTGGAGGCCAGTACCAAGGCTGGCAAGGCAGCTGGTGACAAAGCAGCCTTGGCCGCCGTGTTTAATGAGGTTGGGAATGCCTGCAAGGGCTGCCATCAGAAATACAAAGCAAAAAAACAGGAATAGATCGGCCAAAACCAGCGCTCACTGGGACAAATGACCAAGGTCTTTAGGAAACCTTAACCTTAGGAACCTACAGCTAGAGCAAATGATCGTTGCCTTCGCCATTTGATATTGGCAAGGGGCCCGTAATCTTTGTTTTTGCGTTTCAATCGTATCTTACGGGATGTGATATGCCACGCAAAACAGAGCAGGGACCTTGTCTATGAGCATGCAGGTTGGTCGAAATAATAAACAACAATATACGGCAATTAGCACTACTTTTTGGACCGGCGTCCGGGCGCTGTCAGATGCGCGCAAAGCGACGATGTCCTTACTGATATTGTTGTCGATCTTCCTCTTTGCCGGCCCGGCATTGGCCGCCACAAACGGTGAGCTGTTTGCCAAGGCACCAAACAATCCAGAACTGATCAAAAACGGGCAATACCGCGTTGCTCAGGTTTCGACTTCGCTGGAAGACTGGCAAAATGATGTCTTTGGCGCCCTCGATCAGCAAAAGCGCCTCGACCAGTTGTCTCGCAAGCAAAAACAAGAAAAACCGCGCGGCCAGAAAAAACAAACGGTAAGAAAGAAACGTAAAAAAAACGTACGATCCAAAGTGCGAAAAGCCGTGGTCAAACGAAAACCCAAAATCAGGGCTGCAACCAAAACCAAAACCAAAACCAAAACAGTAGCCAAAGTCGAAATCAAGAAGCAGACCGTCGTGGCGCGCACGGATGCGAAGTTTGTTGCTGTCCGTGATGGGACCATTTTGCAGCGCTGTTTGCAAGCCGTTGGTTATTTTAATGAGACCATTACGGGGCGTCTCGAAGATAGCAGTTTACAAGCGTTTATGGAATTTCGTGACGACAATGGTTTGCTCCATCGTCCCAACAATCTCTATGATCCGGTGATCCAAAAAGCTTTATTTGAGCAGTGTCCCAAGGTTTCTCCAGGTAATAGCAATTCTGTGGTTGCTAGCGCAAAGGAAAGTAGAGCGACCCCAGCGGCGCTCCCTAAAAAATCAGCACCAGGAAAAACCTCGACCCCCGCAAAAGCCATGAATGCCAAGGTTCATCAAGAGCGGCTTGCGTATGATTTTGATCGCTCGCAAGGGCCGTTGACAACTGCCAGCATTGGCACCACCAGGAAACAGGCCCGCTTGTCGATTGTCGCCAAGAGCAGGCCTGTGACCATGGATCTGCCTGCCGTTAAAAACAAGCCAGTGAGTGGTGAAGCGCTTGGAGAAGAAAACTTTGCAAAAGATGTGCTGGCCGCAACCAGCAACAAGACGATATCTTCATCGGCAGGAAAACCGGTTCAAAAGCTGGCCCGTCTCAAAAAACAGGGGACAAGCGGCGCGTCTTCTTCTTTTGCTGTAAAGAGCGTCACTGCCTCCGCTCTTAAACCTGCGCCATCTGGTTTTTCAGCCCGTGTTGCAAGTGCAAGCGGCATAAGTTCGACACCGTTTGCAAAGCGGTTGAGTATTGCTGATCTGGCGATGGTGAAACCAGCCAGTGTCAATACCTGTTCTCCGCAAAAGCACGCCCCAGTGATTGCTATGAGCAAATTACCGACTTTGTCACCCTCTCCAAGGCAGGCATATCCGGTGCGCACTGCCAGTACTTATGCTCCCTATATGAACGATGATGCCCCGTTGATCACCGGTTCGATTGCGTCTTCTTCGTCAAAATCATCCGTGTCATCTTCTTATGGCAATCCGATTGTCAGGAATTTCAAAAGGCGCGCGCGACTGGTGCAAATGAAGGAGCCGGAAAAGGCCTGTTTGCCGCAGGATCTCTATAATATGCTGGCCACAGCGCATGGTCGTAAAACCGAAGTCGCCATTTGCAAACGAGATTGCCTTCCAGCTCCCCGGTCATTTTCACAGGGACAAAAAGAGTTGTTTGCCGAGCAATATGACATCAATTGGTGCGGTACGAGATGCCTTGGAATTGCGGACCCTTTGCCCCTCTCTGAACTTTTGAAAATTGAACGCGAAGCACGGGTAAATGTCTGCATGAAGCCCCAGCTGAACCTGGTATCAGCTTCCAATAAAAATCTGGATAGCGCTGGTATCAATGTCGCGATCCGTAATTTGTACAAGCGCTTGCCAGGAGGCTATGGCAATGCCGACAATATCGCCGTGCTGATTGGCAACAAGAATTATAGCGCGGCTCTGGGCGCTCATGATGCAGGGCATATAAATTTGGCTGCCATGAAAGCGT
Source organism: Alphaproteobacteria bacterium (assembly GCA_024280475.1). GTDB lineage: Bacteria > Pseudomonadota > Alphaproteobacteria > Rhizobiales > JAKIUO01 > JAKIUO01. Next base: position 15,791 of record JAJRQA010000237.1, on the reverse strand, counting down.
TGTTGATTGATCAGCTTGGATATTCATCTGACAATGTGTTGATCCTGAAGGATGCAAAACTTGCTGATTTACAGCATTTGTTTGGTCGCCGGGGAGATGTTTCTGGAGAGCTGAAACGCAGATTGAAGTCCAATCCAGATGCTCAATTGATGGTCTATTTTTCCGGACATGCTCGTTCAACGGGCCTTGGCTTGAGCAATCATCTTTTACCGGTCGACGCGGTGAGCGGGCGCGAGGATGAGACCGCTTATTCGCTGAGTGTCTTATATGAAAATTTACGCGAACTCGATGCGCGCACCACCCAGCTGTTTCTGGAAGCCAGTTTTAATGGGGATCGATCCAGCGTGATACAGGCTCCAAATATTGCTGAACGACGCGTCAATGTGGCACCGATTGTGCCAGTGCGCGGTTTGGCGGTATTTACCGCTGCGACCGGGGATCAAAAACCATTGATTGATCCAGAAACAGGTATTGGCATTTTTACCCGCTATTTGATCAGTGGGCTGGCCGGGGCTGCTGATCAGCGGCCTATCGGCAATGGCGACCGGATAATTGACAGCGTGGAGCTTTATGTTCATCTGGCGCGTAATGTGCGCCTTGCAGCTCGCAAAACGCTGGGATTGCGTCAGAACCCGACCTTTTCACGTTCCGATAGTCTTTTCTTGAGCCAATTGTCGAGAAAGTCCGTGAAATAGCATAAGCGCTATATCCTCAGGCTGCATTGGCGCGTGGGGAAATCGCAAAATGGCTCATGCTGGTGACGCTATGATCAGCTTGCAGGTCGTGTAGCTGAAAAACCGGCTCATCGCTTAGTTGCTCCGGGTAACGGTCGAGCCGTACATCCGTAGCGATACTTGATGAAGTGCTGGCGGCATGGCGGCCCATGTCGAGCATATCAGAGCGGTGGGTGTGGCCACACAAAATCCGCACGATATTGTCATAGCCATCCAACAGGTCGACCACGGCGTTGGCCCGCTCGATGCTTTCGAATTGCAGCGGGTTTTTGATGGTCTCGACCTTCATTGGTGGGTGATGCAAAAACACGAAAACCGGTTTGTCCATGTCTTGTTGCAGCAGCTCTTTAAGGTGGGCAAGACGCGGTTCACAGCTTGTCCCGATGCGCGTATCACTCTTTGTATCGACACTGATGAGATCAGCTTTTTCCAGCTTGACGCGATATTGACAAAAGTCAGCATTTGCAGGTAGCAGGTCCGGAGCCAGAAATTGCGTGATCAGCTCGGGCCGCGAATCTCGGTTGCCAACGGTTGGATAAAAAGGTGCTTTTAGCTGTGAAAGGATTTCGAAGGCCAATTCATAGCCGTTTTCCTCTTGCGCACCTTCAGCACCTTTTGGGCCAAAATTAATCATATCTCCCGTGTGGACAATTGCCGCTGGTGGGATCGGCAACTGGTTGATGGTGTCGACGACCCGCACAAGATTGTCAGCGCGCTCAAGTGCGAGCGGTGTTTCTTGCGCCAGGGAGAGCAGGTGGGTATCTGTAATCTGTGCTAAAAGCATGGGCTTTAACCTTGGAATTGTTATCATAGTGCACAATCCTTGCCGTTCTAAGTAAGGACTTGCCGCGATCCATGATGTAGCGGGCTGAATATCGGTTTAGCAGTACTGTCTTTGCAAAGCCGCCCCGCACTTTTTTGCGAAGCACTCTATAACGCAATTACACCCATCTCGTACAGCAATATCTTGTCGTAAACCCGCCAATTCACTGTGGAGATCAATAAAAACAACCCCGGCAACAATACCGTCTTGTGCAGCGGCAGAAACAGTACCTTAATTGGCGTTCAATGCACGAGTATGTGGGGTTGCGGCCATCTGGGGTCAAGCTCTGTCAAAAGCGCTTGGGTCAATGGCAAGAGGCCATGAACAAGATGTGGGAGCAGCCCAATCGCGGGTGTTAACATAGGTACCATTTGGCGGTTTGGACCGACGCTTTTTGCGCTATGCTGTGCATAAATGATTTTTTTGAATAACTGGGCGTATTTAAATGAACTGGTTTGAGCCTGTCTGGCTGTATTGTGAACGCGGAACAAGAGCAGAAATTCTGGCCGAACCGGTCAATGCGCTGTCGACTCTGTCATTTGTGATCGCCGGGATTGCCGGCTTATGGATTTATAAAAAGCTCCCCTTGGCGCAGCGTAGCGCCGATCATCTGCTCCTCATCGCTCTTGCATTGCTCACAGGTATTGGAGGATTGGCCTTTCATTTGTTTGCTGCACAATGGAGTGAGATGGCTCATTTGTTGCCCTTGTTGTTCTTTGTGATGGTATATCTGGCTTTCGCGCTCAATCGCTTTTTGAAAGTACCACCAGGGGCAACCAGTTTGGCGACCGGTTTCTTTGTGCTGGTGACGATGGCTTGCGTGACCATGACCTGCGCGTTTCTTGACGGGGCTTTGCAGCCTGCTTGGTCGATCACCGGCAACGTCCTGGATCTTGACGCGATCGGTGCCACCTCATGCCTCAATGGCAGTTTTGCCTATCTTCCAGTGCTCCTGGTTCTGTTTGCTTTGGCGTTGTGGACGCGTAAACGCAGACACAAGGCGGCAAAATCGCTTTTCCTTGCCGCCTTCTTGCTGATGGGTGCCATGGCGTTCCATATGTTTGATCACCTTGCCTGTTCAATGACCCTTGTCAGTGGCATTAAGACCGGCACCCATTTTGTCTGGCATCTGCTTGTCGGGGCTTGCTTGTTCATTTTGTTGCGAACAACAATGCGTCATCAAAACAAGCGCCTCGTTCAGGAAATCATTCCCCCAGATGTCAATCGTTCGAAAAAATATTAATCCTGCAAGCCGTTGGTGATATACCGATCTTTGAAGATCAATATTCTAACGGGAGACCTTGCATGCAACTTGAAGCATTGATATTTGATTGCGACGGCACTTTGGCCGAAACCGAAGAAGCTCATCGTGCGGCGTTCAATGCGTTGTTTCGTGAGCACGATCTCGACTGGCACTGGAGCATTGAAACCTATACGGATTTGCTGAAAATAACTGGTGGCAAGGAGCGCATCCGTCATTTTCTACGTCATTATGCTCCTTCAAAAGCCGATTATTATATCGACAATGATCATCTCATTCCGCCGATGCATGTGCGTAAAACGGCGATTTATATGGAGCTGGTGAAAACCGGTGAAGTGCCGTTACGCCCAGGCGTTGAGCGGCTCATACTCGAAGCACGGGCCGCTGGCATGCGTTTGGCGATTGCCACCACCACCAATATTGACCCTTTGTCGGCTTTGTTTGAAGGCACCCTTGGCCGGGACGCCCTTACATGGTTCGAGGCCGTAGCCGCCGGAGATATGGTCCCAAACAAAAAACCGGCAGGCGATGTCTACGAGTTGGTGCTCAAGGAGCTGAACCTGCAAGGCCCCCAATGCATGGCCTTTGAAGATACCACTAACGGGATATTGTCAGCGCGTGCTGCTAACATTCCCGTACTGATTACGGTCAGTGAATATAGTGCCGGGCAAGACTTCCAGGGTGCGCTTGCGGTGATTGATAATCTGGGGGAGCCAGATGCTCCGTTCAAGGCACTTTCGGGATATGCGCATAAGCCAACCCATGTTGATCTGGAACTCGTCAAAAAATGGCATGCCGCTGGTTCAAACGGATAAAATCGGCATTTGAAATTCAACGACAACGCAGTCTGTGCAATGCAACCAGGCTAATACATATATTTACAATAGATATATTAGCGCGAAAAACAGGTTTTCCCCGCAGGCCAGAAGTGAAGGGGGGCGACCTTGACATTTGGTGTGACATTCTGTCTTATTAAATCTCGATCCTCTCACGATATCAAACGTCGGCGGAGGAGTGTGGAAAAAAAACAAACAAGAAGATTGAAGACAGGGGATATTTGATGCAGGCGGATGGGACCGCACGCATCTGGAATTTAGGTTCAGCCACACTGTTTTGCTGCAGATGAATTTGCTGAAACATCAAATACCAGCCGCCTTTAATCAACAAGAATGAATTTGAGAGGAAGTTGAAAGCATGAGACTATCAAGAATTACATTTCTTTTTTGTTCGATTGTCGGATTGACTGGATTGCTGATCCAGCCGAGCATGGCAGCAGGACATAAAAAGAAAATGATGAAAAAAATGGCGCCTGCCGAATTGGTTTCTTACGAGATCACTGACGGACCAGCTATCAAATCCATCAACAAGTCACTCACCGGCAAAGCCGGAGATAAAGCCGCTGGCGAAAAAGTCATGGTTAACAAGAAAAAAGGCAATTGCATTGCCTGTCATGTGATCACCAAGCTGAAGCCCAAAGCTGTTAAAAGCCCTAAGAAATATGCCGATATGGGTCTTATCGCCCCGCCACTTGATGGTGCTGCAGATCGCTACACGGAAGGCGAATTGCGTATGTTGGTGGTGAATGCCAAAGCGGCTTTCCCCGACACCATTATGCCTGGTTTTTACCGCGCCGATAAATTGACCAGAGTGATGGGAAAATTCAAGGGTAAAACCGTTGTCAGTGCTCAGGATGTTGAAGATATCCTGGCCTTTTTGGTAACCCTCAAATAGGTCTCGCGATATTTATATAGACATGAAAAGAACTGGAAGAAGTAATATGGGACGATTTATTAAAGTGGCACTGGCTGGTATAGTTGCCAGTGTGCTGATGAGTGGAGCCGCGATGGCCGCCGCCGATGGCAAAAGTGCACCTATTGTGAACAAAGGGGATCATCCTCTGCCAGAAGTTTGGTCGGGTTATAAGTATTCCAAGAAAGATACCCAGGCCACGCAGGACGATGATTTTGAAAATCCAGCAAACCTGTGGACCGAACAGGGCGAAGCCCTCTGGTCCAAAGTGGACGGCGATGCAAAGAAAAATTGCCAAGAGTGTCACAACGACGCCAAAGCATCAATGAAGGGTGTCGCGACACGCTATCCCGTTTATTATGCCCCTTGGAAAAAGCTTATCAATCTTGAGCAGCGCATTAACCTGTGCCGCACAAAATTCATGAAAGCCAAACCATATAAATGGAAATCAAACGAACTGCTTGGCATCACTATCTATGTGGCCAAACAGTCAAACGGCATGCCGTCGGCGATCGAAGTCAATGCACAGACCAAGCCATTCTGGGAAAAAGGCAAAGAGCATTATTACAAGCGTCGGGGTCAACTCGACATGGCTTGTGCTCACTGTCACGAAAAATATTTCGGTCAGATGCTGCGTTCGAATACATTGACTCAGGGACAGGCCAATGGTTTCCCGACTTATCGTTTGAAATGGGGCAAGCCTGGATCCATCCAGCGTCGCTTCAAGGGCTGTAATAAACAGGTCCGCGCCAAACCGTACAAAATGGGTTCAGATGAATATGTCAATTTGGAACATTATGTCAGATGGCGGGGCAATGGCCTACCGAACGAAACCCCTTCTGTGCGCCCATAAGCCAGAGCTGGTTAGTAAGATTATGCAAAAAGGCAGTGCTTTACGGCACTGCCTTTTTATTTTGTGCAAAGGGGGGAGTGGGGCAGCGGGCTACAACTGCTGAAATTCTGCGATGAGCCGGGTGGCGGTCAATTGAGCGGCAGTAAACGCTCCTTCAATAAGGCCGGGACTTTGGGGTGATGTTTCGGAGACGCAAAAAAATAATCGGCCATCGAAATGGGGATCGCGCAAACGGTTCGACGTGACCTCGGGATGGGCAGGCGGACTGATCAAATCCTGTTGGGAGCAGATTGTCTCGCTGGTTGCCCAGTCTTTGATATGCAAGGCGCTGTAGTGGCCGGCCTGATCTCCAAAACAGCGCACCAGCTGGTCTGCAATAAGGTCTTTCAATTCGGGCCCTCTTGACTTGCGCATTTGGTGCGGCCATCCAATAAATCCAAATAAAGCGGCGCCAGATCCATCAAGGGAACAGTGATCGTGGATCTCGGCTAGAGGACCAACCTGGCTTGCGACGCGGCCAGAAAGACCAGTTTTGCGCCAAAACGGCTGCTCATAGAGCGCGACGGCCTTGGCCTGAGTGGCCATCCAGGTCGGGGTATCATTCATCTCTTGTAGCACCTTGGCACTCAGCTTCCCGGACCAGTCAATGGCTTGGCTAGCCATTCGCAGAGGGACAGAAATCACCACCCGGCGGGCGTAAAGAGACAAATGTTTGTCATGAACTTTATCGATAGCGAAGAGCTTAAGAGCTGCCTCATGGTGCTCGATCTTTGTCGCGCGGTGAGCTGTACGGATCGTTCCCATTTCCAGCCTTGAAGAAAGCTTGTCGATCAGGCTCTGCGGGCCTCCAGAAATACGGGCGATGCCGTCTTGCCCTGGTGTAAATTGGCGCTGAACCGGACCCTTCGTTTGCAGATCCAGCAAGGCGTCACCTTTTTCATACTGATCGAATGTCTCAATTTCGAGACGTTTAAACCAGGGGGCAATTGCTGGCTGGTATTTAGGCCAGATCCATGTTGGGCCCAGATCAGCCCTATACTGCCCGCTACCGCGATCTGTAATCGAGCATATACGTCCGCCAATGCGCTCATCAGCTTCAAGCACAATGATCTTCAAGCCGGCATTGCGCAAAAGGTCGGCGCAGGCCAGACCAGATAGCCCGGCGCCTACGATAATCACATCACAATCGAATTCAACTTTAAGCATAAGCGGACATATTATAATTCTTGCGGGGTTTTAATCTCTTCTCTTTTACACAAATCTGATAGCCTGGAACAGGCAATATGGACGCTTGGGCAAATCGCGTTCTTTAGGGGAAGGTGCTGATGGAACTCAATTCAGATTTCAGCAAGCGGGTAGTGGTGCATGCCGCCAAGTTCGGCTGGCAAGCCTCTCCCATGAAAGGGGTTGAGCGCCGTATGCTTGATCGCCTGGGGGAGGAAGTAGCGCGCGCCACCAGCATAGTCCGCTATGCACCAAACAGTCAGTTCTCTCCTCATACCCATTCGGGTGGTGAAGAATTTCTGGTTCTTGATGGTGTCTTTCAAGACGAACATGGGGACTATCCGACCGGTAGCTATGTCCGCAACCCGCCGCAATCAGCTCATACTCCGGGATCGAAAACGGGCTGTATCATATTCGTCAAACTATGGCAATTTGATCCACGTGACCGAACCCACATCAATCTGGAAACTGGTACCATACCGTTTACTTCGCATCCGGCAAAAAGGGGTATTGGTACTATGCTTTTGTTTCATGATGAGCGCGAAACGGTCTCATTGGAAAAATGGCCAGCGGGCGCAAAATTGGATCTGACGTCCCCGCATGGTCTCGAAATACTCGTTCTGGAAGGTGGCTTTCGCGAAGCTGGCGAAGATTTCTCACCTCAATCATGGCTCCGCCTCCCTCATAACATCAGCAGCGAGGTAACAGTTGGTTCTGCTGGGACCCGCGTCTGGATCAAGCGTCATCGGCAAAAAATTCTACCAATGGCGCCAGCAAGATAAGATGCTGGCCGGCGAAAATGGCATTGTTCTTTGTGAATCGCATAGCTGATCAGCAAGCATATTCCGTTTTGTTGATTTTGCCGCTTTCCACATCCTTGATGAACTTTATCGAACTCTCAAGCACGGGGCCGCGCCAGCGCAGGGGTTTCGAGATGGCGAGGATCAGGCCGACATGGCCGATGCCGGGTAATTCGCGCTTGCAGACAGGCACCTTTTGTTTACGCAGGGCTTTGGCAAAATCGCGTGAATTCCACGGGCCAACAGTTTTATCATCAAGACCGTGAATGAGCAGGGTTGGTGTTTTGCCTTGCTGGGCCAAGCTGACCGGCCTTGCGGTATCGGCATTTTTGACGCTGGCAAAAACGTCTTTGGTTGTGGGGTCGGTGGTTGGATCAAAGGCGAGGGGACCCGCCAGACTGATCAGCCCTGCAGGCGTTGGCGCGTTGGAGCCGCTGCTTGCCAGATATTGTGGATCAAAGGTCAGCAGCGCTGCGATATGGGCGCCAGCTGAATGGCCCATGACGATGATCTGGCGTGACTTGTCCTCTCCATTGGGAGAGGAGGGGGAGGCAAGATTTTTATGAACCCAGCCATAGGCTCTTGCGGCATCTTGCTGGAAGGCAGGAAACATTACTTCTGGATAGAGCCGATAGTCGGGAATGATGGTAGTGATGCCGCGGCTGGCGAGCGCTGCACCAAGAAATCCGTATATCCCGCGATCCCCCTCACGCCAACGACCGCCATAGAAGAAGATCGCGATAGGGCCTTTTGCTTCATTTGTCGGGCGATAAATATCAAGCTTGTGGCGCGCATTTGGTCCATAGCTGACGCCGCGCTCGACGGTGACGCCTCGGTCAGCGGTGAGCATGCTGTAAAAGCTGCCCATTGAGGGAGAGGACACGAAATATTGCACAGGAAGCATAAAAAGAACACCCAATGCGACGACGACAAGAATGTATTTCCCAGATAGCATGATGTTGCGCTTCAAATGATCCTCTTGCCTGTCTATCTAGTCGCAAGCTGGATCGGTTCAAGAGGCGTTGCTAGCTGTTTTTGCTAATATCAAACTTCCATGCGGGGTCCAATGGCTCGCCCTCTCCTCCAACGAAGGGGAGAGGGCAAAAGCTGCTAACCGTCGCTATCGCCAACCGCGCCGGGATAATCGGCGATGCCGGGATTATTTGCCACTCCCAATAGTTTGGGATGGTTGGTTTTCTTGAGGTGCAGGACCCCTTTGTCGTCTTTGGTCTTCAAGATATAGTCGCGGATGACATCCCAGATCATACGCCCTTCCGGTGTACGATTGACAACCGCCCAACCAGCGACCTTGTATTTTTTGTCTGGCTCAATCAGCTCGCCATTGTCGAGACGGGCATCCGTGATGCGCTTGAACAATTTTTTGGTGGGGTCGATGGTGTAATCAAGGCCACCAACGCGCACCATGTCGCCGCCAGATTGCAGATAGGGATCAGGGTCGAGCAGATTGTCTGCCACCTGCTCCAGCACGTTCAAAAGCTGCTTGCCGGTCATTTCATTGGCATAGGTTTCGCCGTAAGTCATGGAGCACTGGCTCATCACATCATCAAAGGTGATCATATGGCCTTTGGGAATGGTTGGTCCCCAGCGTACGCCAGCCGACATGGCGACATGAGCGCCATATTCATCGCGCAGGGCGTTACAGATGACCTGATCCCAGGTGCCCATGAAGTTGGAGCGCCGATAAAGGGTTTCGCCAGCGGTTGCCAGCTTCTCGGTGAGGATGGCCTTGAAGGTTTTGCCGTTGCGGGCTTTCGAATTGGCGCGATCCTTGGCGCGGCTCTCAACGACCTTGTCGTCATATTTCTGATTGCCCAGCTGTGTCAGGAAGGCGGTCATTTCCTTGTCGGCGGGGAGTTTGTTTTCGAACACGGCGTGCATTTTGTAATGCATGTCTTTCAACTTATCGCCATCGAATTCGAAATCCATAACGCCGACAAATTTGCCTGAGCAACCGGCATTGGTGACAAGACAGGTGCCGCCAGCAGTGTCCGTGACCGGCACAGGCTTTGGCACACCATCATGAGTGTGACCACCAAAGATCACATCCATACCGGGGATTTCGTTGGCCATTTTAATGTCCACATCCATACCCGAATGAGAGATTAGTACAACGGCTGCAGGCTTTTCTTCTGCGCGGATTTTCTTGACCAGATCGCGCATGTCGGGGATGCGCAGTCCAAAGGACCAATCGGGGAAAAATTCGGGCGGATTGGCATTGGCGGTGCGCGGGAAGGCCTGGCCGATAACGGCTATCTTGCGCCCGTTGACATCTTTCATCACATAGGGCTGAAAGGCATGGCCGCTATCTTCATTGAACAGGCCCTTGCCGTCGAATTTTTCAACGAGTTCTGGGTAGCTGTCGCCCATCATGCTCTCGTCCTTGACGCGGACATTCTGGCCGATGAAATCACCCTTGAACAAGGCCACATTGCTAAGCACTTCTTGCTCTGGATAGGTGAACTCCCAATGTCCCACCATGACATTGACGCCCAGAATATTGGAGGCCTCGACCATATCAACGCCTCTGGTCCACAAACTTGTGCCAGATCCCTGCCAGGTGTCACCGCCATCCAATGTCAGTGTTTTGTCGGTGCCACCAGCTTCCTTGCGGAGGCGATCAATCAAGGTCTTGATATGAGCAAAGCCACCCATGCGGCCATATTTTTTGACGCCCTCTTCAAAGTTCAGATAGGTGTAAGCATAGGCCTCTGGGCTATCCGTTTTCATGCCCATGGCTTTGAGCAGTTTTTCGCCGACCAGATGAGGAGCGCGGCCAAAGGCATCGCCGACGCCAAGATTGACATTGGGCTCGCGGAAATAAACCGGATGCAGCTGACCATGCACATCTGTTATGTGGATGATGCGGGCATCGCCCTTCATGGGGGTCTTGTAATAGTCAGCGTCATCTGCAGCAACGGCGCTGGTGCCACTCATCCACCACGGCAGCGTGCTTCCAACGGCGCCACTTGCCGCCATGAGTTGCAAAAGCCTGCGTCTGTTAATCTTCGCCATTATGGGTTATTTCCTTATTCTACGTGTTCGTCGCAATTTTTATATGTTTTTGTTTCGGATAAATTATATTCTAATTAGACCGTATTGTTAAGCGAAAACCTTGCACTGGAATAACGGTTTTAAAATGGTATGAACGGGATATGGTGATGGTTGGGCAGATGGGGTTTATTCTGGTGCTTTTTGATAAATTGAAGCAGGTTCGCTGCCTGCATCTGGCGGTTTTTCTGCTCCCCGCGGTTTTATTTGCGATGGATGCCAGAGCTGATGTGGTGAAGCCAGCGCTGATTGAGATCAGTGCAGATGTTTCGGGGGTGGTGCGGATCGAGGTGCGGGCCAGTATCGAGGCTTTGTTAACGGGCATTAATGCACGTTACAAAAACACCAAACAGTCACCTAATGCGGCGAAATATGATGCACTGCGTGTGTTGTCGGCGGCTCAGCTAAGAGAGAAGTTTATACCGTTTGAAAGCCGTTTTTTGAATGAGATTTACCTCAAGGCTGATGGCGTGCGCGTACCCCTTGTTGTCGGTTCTGTGACCATTCCAGCGCCCGGCTACACGAAAGTACCTCGGCCCAGCATTATTATATTGCAAGGTCCCCTTGATCGGTCGACACAAAAACTTCAATTTTACTACCCGGCTCGTTTTGGCCAGAGTGCTGTACGGGTGCGCCAGGTCGATGAAAAGGCCGCCAAATGGCATTGGTCGCAGTGGCAATGGATCAGGACGGATGAGCCTAGCCAGATGTTCTCGCTGGCTGAGCTGTTTACCAAGCGCCCAGCGCTTGAGGTCATCTGGTCGTATATCAAGATAGGTTATGTGCATATTTTGCCCAAGGGGCTCGATCATATTCTGTTTATTCTGGGACTGTTTTTGTTTAGCCCGAATTGGCGCCCGCTCTTGTGGCAGGTGACCATGTTCACGCTGGCTCATACGCTAACGCTTGGATTGTCCATGGCAGGCTTTTTTTCCTTGCCCTCGCGCATCGTCGAACCTTTGATCGCCGCCTCCATTGCTTATGTGGGCATCGAAAACATGCGCAACCGACGCCTTGGTAATGCGCGGCTTATTCTGGTGTTCGCCTTTGGCCTGTTGCACGGGCTGGGCTTTGCCAGTGTGCTGGCCGATTTTGGCATGGAACGAGACGCTTTTATGACGTCATTGATCAGTTTCAATGTCGGAGTTGAACTAGGCCAGTTGACCATCCTTGCGGCCTGCTTTGGGCTCGTTAGTTTCTGGTTCGGGCAAAAAAGCTGGTACCGCAAATTCGTCACGATACCAGCCTCGGCCCTTATCGCCATCATTGCGCTCTACTGGATGATCGAGCGGTTGGAAATTATCTAGCGGTGTGAGGAGGCGATCAGCGCGTTGAGTTCACTTACGACAATATGAGATGCCGTATCCATCAGATTAAATTCTTTCTTGGCATCTTCAAGGCGTCCTTCGCTGAACAGTTTTGCGGCCAGTTTACCATGTTTGTGGACCTCTTCATGCGGGGCAATCAGGTTTTTGAAATGCGGGTTCTCAAGCATTGATGGATCGGCGACCTGATCATACCATTTGCCAAACCGGCAAGCGTGATGGTCGGCAAGTCCCGTATGGTCGAGCGTGTTTAATCCCGCGAACAATTCTGCGATCATTTTTTTCCACTTCACATGATCCGAAATCGCTTTATAAAGAATGGCATTGGGAATAGCCTCGCTATTGATACCCTCCAGCCGCTCGCCAATCACGTCTTCAATTTTGACAATGGATGTCACAACGCCATCGATATTGTCCCGTGATTTCGTGGCATTTGCGGCAATATTGATGATGTTTTTGGAAATTTCCTGCATGGCCTGGCGCTGTTCTACGAGGATGCCCGAAATTTCACTCATCTGCGTTGTTGCCCCCGATACCTGCCCATATATCTCCTCGATCTGGGCGCCGATCTGATCAACAACCTGTTCGCCGTTGGAAACGGCTTCATTGCTGCTGGCCATGGCCTGTTTCATCTCCTGCATCTCATTGTTCAATGTTGAAATGCGCTCGCGTATACTGTCGGTCGCCTCTGAGGTTTGTTCTGAAAGCGTTTTGACTTCACTGGCAACAACCGCAAACCCCTTGCCAGCTTCCCCAGCACGGGCCGCTTCAATCGTTGCGTTAAGCGCCAGCAATTTTGTCTGATTGGAAATATCTTCGATGGTTTGCGCCATGCCCTCAATCTGCTCTGCGGCTTCTTCAAGAACACTTAGCCGTGTAGAAAGTACGTCCCCCAGATTTGAGATGTCATGCATGGCGTTTTTAGTCACGCCGATCTGGTCGAGACTTTGCCTGGCAGAATCTTGCGCGACCTGGGCAGCTGACGAAGTCTCTTCACTATTCATGGCAACTTGATTGATTGACGTCGACATTTGCTCAACGGAGGCGGACATGGTCTGCGCGTCATTTCCCACATGTTTGATGTCTTCGACAATGAGCGCAACCGAGACCATGGCCTCGCTGGCCTGCATCGAAAAATCGACTGTGCGTTTCAGCTCGTTGACAGCGTCATTTTGTAATTTGGTTGTGAGTTTTTGCAAGGCAATTCCCAGTCGCCCGTCCAGGTCAATTTCCTGGCTAAACTGCTCATCACTTAATTCTTCGAGTACAAAGATGAGGCGTTCGATATCAATACCCGATTGCGAAGGCAAAGTATGAGGATCAGGCGTAATATTTGTGTGTTCAGCTTGCCGACGGGAAAAAAGATTCATGATTTCACCTTTTAATTGCATTATTATAACATGCAATTATCAGTTGCATGTATTGAGTGAATAAACCGTTAACGATTGGCGCGATCAGGAGTCGAATCGTTTTGATTTAGTGGGAATTAGGTGTGTTTTTCATTTCGCTGGCAAGAGGTGAAAATGCCCCACAATCATTTAGTGTCAATTTCTCATCGCATCTGTTCTATGATCAAATCAGACGGCGGTGATACCTTGGTGTTCATGCCAGCGGGATGCAGGTTCAGGTGCTGTAGCACAGCCAGGGTACAAATCAAGGAACACACGAGATGAGCGCACAAAAAGTCGGCATGATTGGCGTTGGCCTGATGGGGCACGGGATCGCCACCAATATCCAAAAAAGCGGCTGGGACATTGGCCTGCTGGACCATACCGGCAATCAACCGATTGCTAATCTTATCGCCGGTGGTGCGGTGGTATTTAATACAATCGCCGAGTTATCGTCCGACCGTGAGGTGATCATCTTGTGCGTGACGGGCTCACCGCAGGTTGAAGATGTTTTGTTGAAAGAGGGCGGGGTGCTCGAAAATTTGCGCCAGGGCACGGTGATTATTGATTGCTCGACAGCCGTGCCAAGCTCCACGATAACGCTCGCCAGCAAGGTTGAAGAAGCGGGGGGCCTGTTCCTTGATGCGCCTATGACCCGCACCCCCAGGGAAGCCGCGCAAGGTCGGCTAAATCTGATTGTCGGGGGTGACAAGGCCTTGTTCGAGCGCCAATTACCTTTGCTGCAAACATTTGCGGAAAACATTAATTATGCAGGTGGTGTTGGCTCTGGTCATACCATGAAGCTGCTGCATAATTTCGTGTCACTGGGTTTCTCGGCGGTACTGGCCGAGGCCGCTACCTGCGCCAACAAGGCTGGCATCGACCCACAGGTGCTACATGGTGTGCTGGCGGCGGGAGGAGGAGCCGGGGTCATATTAGACCGGTTGGCTCCCTATATCCTTGAGGGTGATGACGACAGTTTTCAGTTTTCGCTCAATAATAGCGCCAAGGACATGGGCTATTACACCAATATGGCCAGCGATCTGGCGACGCCGCGCCAGATCTCGCAAGCCGTTCATTTGCAGTATCGCTCGCAAGTAGAGGCGGGCCATGGCGCGCGCTTTGTACCGCATTTGATCGAGTTGCTGGGCGACGAGTGAGGAAGCCCTGTCTTTGATGACTGATCCTGGCGCGGGAGCGTTTATGGCTTGCCAGCCCGTTTGATGTTTTCTATGAATGCGCCAATGAGCACACAATTTTCTTTTGATATCAATGCCCGTGATGGCGATGCCCGTCTCGGCGAGATTACCACCTCGCGCGGGGGCATCCGCACCCCCGCCTTTATGCCGGTGGGCACGGCTGCGACGGTGAAAGCCTTGTACCCCGAACAGGTACGGGCGACGGGCGCGGATATCATTCTTGGCAACACCTATCATTTGATGTTGCGCCCCGGCTCGGATCGCATTGAGCGGCTGGGTGGTTTGCATAAATTCATGAACTGGCGCCAGCCCATCCTCACCGATAGTGGCGGCTTTCAAGTGATGTCGCTTAGCAAGCTGCGCAAGATGAACGAAAATGGCGTCACATTCCAATCTCATATAGATGGCAGTAAGCATGAGCTGACCCCGGAGCGCTCCATCGAAATACAGTGCGAACTTGGCGCCGATATTCAGATGTCATTTGATGAATGTACGCCGTTCCCCGCCACCCATACTGAGGCACGCACCAGCATGGAGCTGTCCATGCGCTGGGCTGATCGCAGCATGCGCGCCTTTGACAAACGCGCGGGAGATCATCAGGCATTGTTCGGCATCGTGCAGGGCGGCGTCTATGAGGATTTGCGAGGGGCTTCGATCAAGGCGCTCACAGATATAGATTTTCCCGGCTATTCCATCGGCGGGCTGGCGGTGGGCGAAGGCCAGGACATGATGCTCAAAGTGCTCGATTTCACATTACCGAAAATGCCCCAGGACAAACCACGCTATTTGATGGGAGTCGGCACACCGCTCGATATCATCGAAGCCGTGTCACGCGGCATCGATATGTTTGATTGCGTCATGCCCACACGCTCAGGTCGACACGGGCAGGCCTTCACCTGGCAGGGCAAAATCAATTTACGAAACGCCAGCTTTAATGAAGATCCCGATCCCATTGATGCCAGCAGTTCATGCCCCGCGCACACCGATTATTCCAAAGCCTATCTACACCATCTGTTCAAAGCCCGCGAATATCTCGCCCCCATGCTGGTCAGCTGGGCCAATATTGCCTTCTATCAAGACCTGATGAGCCAAATCCGGGCGGCGATCAAAGCTGGCACACTAGATGAGCTGAGCGCCAAAGTGCGAGCAGTTTACGCGCCGAAGGAATAGGTGTCGCGCCGGGTATGTCCTGGCCGGCTTCTTCATTTTTTTGGAACTAGCCCTCTTCGCAAAGAGCGCTGGGGACTAGTCCCCAAACCCCAATTTGCAACGGGGGGCTTGGGAAACATCAGCAGTAGAAACACAGTGACTGTGGTATGGTCAGCTAAGCGCCAGAAGTGGGCATTCAAACTCAATACCATTCACT
>JAJRQA010000236.1 GCA_024280475.1 Alphaproteobacteria bacterium | reverse complement strand
GTTCAAGCAACAAACAGGGTTGAAAGGCTGCAAGACCAGCCGATCTGACACCTTGGGCCGGCTTAGCTCAGTTGGTAGAGCGGCTGATTTGTAATCAGTAGGTCGCGAGTTCGATTCTTGCAGCCGGCACCAAAATTTCCCTTTAAAATCAATAGCTTATGCGAAAATCCTCGCAATGCGCCAAGTCGTTCAAAAAGCGATAGTAACCTAATAGTAACCCCGCAAAAGCCTATATACAGGCACTTTGAGACATCTTAAGAGGCCTCGCTTCCTTTGGCATGGTTAATCTGTGGGCTTTTTTGCACGGTCAAATGTGCACAATACCGCGCACTCCACAGCCCAGTTATAACGAACCCTCACGGCTTGCATGAGTGAAAAGCAGTCCCAGTAATCTCGCCAGTAACCTCTTTTGGCTTTCCAGCAACCCACCTGATGACATTTTCTCCTTATTGCTCCGCACAAAGATTTACGTTTTACTCTGCCTGTTATATGAACATAACAAGAACAAATGTGAGAGCAAACAGCAAGGAAGGGCTTATGTCAAAACACAAAATTGCAGAGCTGAACGACCATTTACGCAAAACGGGCACAGGTGGCAAACTCATGATCACGGCAGGCGTTGCAGCAAAAGGGAGAGATTTTGTCACCAAGGCGCTGACAGCGGTTCGCGAATTTGATAGTTTCACACCGGACAATGATCCATGGAAAGAGCATGATTTTGGTTCGATCAAACTGGACGGTCACAAAATCTTCTGGAAAATAGACTGCTATGACAAGGAAATGGAATATCACTCACCAGATCCAGCAGAACCAGCCTTGACCACCCGTGTTCTAACCATCATGCTGGCTGAGGAATACTGAAGATAGAGTGCAGCGCATTCGTTAGATCGAAACCTCAGCAACTGGAAAACTCGGCAAGTGCGCAGTAACTTTTTTCATCGCTAAAAGCTGGTTGACTTTCGTTCCAACCATGGGCTACGCCAAAAACACTCAGCAATTCATCAAAAATAGCATATAGATTTTGATACGCTCGCCAACAATCAAATCACTACAAAAAACGGGGATTTGCGCATGTCTAAACAGCTTGACATAATAAAGAGCTACCAAACAATTCTCAAGGCTGCCCGTGAACGCCGTTTTTTAAGCTATGGCGACCTTGCCAAGGCCAATGAAGCTGATTGGAATAGTGTCCGTCGAGAGATACCCCGCCACCTTGGCGAGCTTGTTGAAATTGGCGTAAAGCATGGATGGCCGATGCTTACCTCTATAGTGACAAACAAAGAGAATATTGAAACAGGTAAGCTGGAAGGAGCGGCCCTTGATGGCTTTATCAAAATTGCAGGAGAATTGGATCTTTTTAGTTCCGATGATGATCCTCTTGCTTTTGTACGCGAACAACAAGAGGCCGTTTTTCAATGGGCAGTTACAGCGCCGGATGATTTCCCAGAGGCTTCCAATATGATAACTAAAAGCACCAGCAAAGGTCCGCGCTTTGTCCAATATTTTGGGCCGGTTCTTGATGCTCTTCGCGCACTTGGAGGGGAAGCCACCCCAAAAGATGTAATGAAGCATATCAGTAATCATATTCATGTTTCTGAAGAAGAATTGCATGCGCTAAACAAAGGTCGCCAAACTAAATTTGAAAATAAGATAGCCTGGGCAAGATTCTATCTCGTCAAGGCTGGCTTGGTGGGGGCAAAAAAACGCGGTATATGGTCCTTGACTTCAGAAGGACAAGAAACTGAACTTGACCAAAAAGCGTCCCTGAAAATTTTTCAGAATATTCAGGCCCAATTCAAAGCGCCAGAAAATGTTGAGAATGAAGATAGTTCACCACCTGATATCGAAGCTGCAAATGAACTGTTTGACGATCCTGAACGGCAGTTTTGGTTTGTTGGGGCTTCATGGGGAAAGGATAGTGAAGACCAGACAGGGCGGTTTTTATCTGAAGGCATCTGGGAAAACGGATATGATGATGGGACGTATGAAAATCTTGTTCGTCAGATGAGGCCTGGAGATAGGATAGCTATTAAGGCTAGTTTTGTCCGCAAAAATGACCTGCCGTTTGATAACAGGAACAAGCCTGTTTCAGGAATGAAAATAAAGGCGGTTGGGGAGATTACTCAAGCCAATGGTGATGGTAAAACAGTTCATGTGGATTGGCGGAGGATTGATCCACCGAAATCTTGGTACTTCTACACTTATCAAAAAACGGTTTGGAAGCCCGACCCTACAAACGATCATGCCAGACGTCTGATCCTTTTTTCATTTGTGGATATTCAGCAAGATTATAATTATTGGCGCAACCAACCTTACTGGAGAGAACGATACGGTCCCCAAATAAGCGCTTCAGTTGATCCCGTCACGGCAGGGGATGATGAAAGCATTGGAACTGGCATCGAATCTCTTCCACCTTACGGCATACCCGAGATCATGAAAGATGGTTGTTTTGTCGAGAAATCAGAACTAGAAAACGCCCTGTTACGTCTCAACGCCAAGAAAAATCTCATCTTGCAAGGTCCGCCGGGAACCGGCAAGACATGGCTTGCTAAGCGCCTCGGGTACGCACAAATCGGCACAAGAGATCGTAATATGACACGCAGACGCATGCGGGTGTTACAATTTCATCCGTCTTTATCCTATGAGGATTTTGTGCGCGGTTGGCGACCTTTTGGCGACGGTAAACTCTCACTGGTTGATGGTGTATTTTTGGAAGCCATTCAAGCTGCTGAAGCAGAGCCGGATTTGCCTTTCGTTCTGATTATCGAAGAAATAAATCGCGGCAATCCTGCTCAGGTTTTCGGAGAAATGCTCACACTCCTTGAAGATTCCAAGCGCCAACCAAGCGAAGCCATAGAATTGGCCTACAGACGACACGAAGGTGAGCGGATTTATATTACTGAAAATCTATATCTCATCGGCACGATGAACATTGCCGACCGTTCGTTAGCTCTTGTTGATCTTGCCTTACGCCGCCGCTTTACCTTTATCTCGCTTGATGCCAATCTTAATGAACATTGGCGCAAATGGTGCCTTGATCATGGGCTGGCAGAGCTGGATGTGACCCTGATCCAGAATAAAATGAACGCCTTGAATAAGCAAATCAGTGAAGATCGCTCGCTTGGTGCTCAGTTCAAAATTGGCCACAGCTATGTTACTCCAAATGCACAGATAAGAGATGGCAAGAAATGGTTTGAGCAGATTATCAGAGCTGAAATTTCTCCCTTGCTGGAAGAATATTGGTTTGACAATCGTGATCAGGCCGAAAGCGCCACCGACAAACTGCTTGCAGGTCTGTAAATGAGGGATAAGTGGGCAGAACGGCATAAACCCTCTGATTACATTGGCAGAATCGGTAAAATCCCAGTCCGAAATATCTGGCTGCTTTACCTATATGCCAGTGACATGGCAAATTTCGCTAATCGATACGAGAGCGACATTGAAGATGCCCCTGATTTTAAGCATCTTATTACCCGCCTGCTGTGCAATGCGGTTGAAACACGGATGCGGCGCAATATCTCGCAAGGCTATCGCCGCCGTCATGAAGTGCTGTCGCGCGTTCGCGGGCGTATCGATATTTTGCAAACCACATCATATGGCCTATTGAATCAGGGTAAAGTGGCTTGTCGCTATGAAGAGTTAACAACCAACACTCCGCGCAACCGATTGGTACGTGCCGCGCTTTCCGTACTTTCCAGCTGGCTTGATGATTTTAACCTTGCTCACAGATGCCGCAGACTAGATGCTGAACTGGGCCTTTCCGGAGTGAATGGCATCAGACCTTCACGTGCAGAAATGGCTGCCGATCAGATTGCCCGCCATGATGCAGATGATCTTTTGATGGTGTCGCTTGCCCGTCTGGTTTTTGATCACGTTCTGCCAGCCGAAAATATTGGGACAAACGCCATGTCGGAAGTTGGTAGAGATGAAGTGATGGTACGGCGCCTGTTTGAAAAAGCAGTTGGTAATTTCTTCAAACTGGAATTGCCTGACGGTTGGCATGTGTCGCAGGGAAAGCGGCTACAATGGCCAGTTTCAGCACTATCGCCCGGTATGAAGGATATACTGCCCGGTATGCAAACTGATATTATTCTGAACCATCGTGAGACGAAGCGGCGTATTATCATTGATACCAAGTTCACCAATGTGCTGGCCAGCTTGCAGCATGGGAGTGACAGCCTAAAAAGCGGATACATCTATCAGATATATGCTTATCTTCGGTCTCAGGAAAATTGGAACGATACTCCGTCAATGTCAGCTGAAGGCTTGATGCTCCACCCGGCTGTTGGCTTGGGTATTGATGAAACAGCCGTGATACAGGGCCACCCAATTCGGTTTGTAACTATTGATCTTTCGCTGCCAAGCTCTCAGATTATTGAAAAACTGCGAGCAATCCCACTGAAAAACTACCTGTTAAGGTCTTCGAAAGCAAATCAACCTTCCAGTAAGCGATAGACGGAAGCGCGACCAATGCCCATAATCTTGGCAATCCTCGTGGCTCCAAAGCCCTTGGCCTTCAGATTTCTGACTTCCTCAGCATCAATAACCGGCTTGCGGCCTTTATAAACGCCTTTGGCTTTGGCTTTTTCAATGCCTTCCATCTGGCGTTCCTTGCGCAGATTGGTCTCGAATTCAGCAAACACACCCAGCATATCAAGAAACGCCTTTCCTGCGGCTGTAGACGTGTCTATGGGCTGTTCCGTCGCTTTCAGAGCAACACCCTTGTCCTTGAGCAAATAGACAATGTCCTGCAAATCCTTGATGGAGCGGGCCAGTCGATCAATCCGCGTGACCATCAGCACATCACCTTTTTGCAAAAATTCCAGCATGGTGTTGAGCTGCTCACGATCATCACGACCAGAACCAGACTTTTTCTCAGCCCTGATCACTGAACAACCAGCCGCTTTCAATGCTTCTTGCTGAATGGTCAAATCCTGATGTATGGTGGAAACTCTGGCATATCCATAAACCGGCATGAAAAACTCCT
>JAJRQA010000235.1 GCA_024280475.1 Alphaproteobacteria bacterium | reverse complement strand
CGACCGTTTCGTCAGCCGCCAAATCCGGATTGCGTATCTTGCTCCAATGGTCGTCGAGCGGCTGGTCGTGAAACAGGAAATCCCAGCGGTGAAGATCGCCGATCTGATTGATATTGCGGCGAAACCATGGGGGGAACAGGAGGGAATGGTGTTTGATAACGAATAGATCCCAGCGAGAAAATTTGTATCGCCTGCCATTTGGTCTCATATCCCAAATCTGGCATTGCATAATTGGGTCAAGGCCATGCATGGCCACGTTGCTGCAGCAAAACGACCAGCCTTTGGAACCTTTCATCTTGATCAAAATCTGGGTTGGCACCCTGAATCGATTGCATCAGTGTTTTCAAATCTTCCGACAACCATTGGTCATTTTCATCAATGATACGAGACAGGAAGTCGAGGGCCTCTTCTGGGTGCCTCGCCACGAAATCAGCTTTATGCATCAAATGGATGACCAGGTTGGAATCCCCAACGGGTTGAAGCCAGTCCTTGAGCATTTCCAACGCACCTGGAAAAGCCTCCCCAGCGACAGCGCACAGCAAGGAAAATGCCTTTGAGACAGCGGGTGTTTTGGCCTTCTGGGTTTTCGGCCATAGGTTCTTGAAAAACGGAGCGATCCTGTTGTTAAAATACTCCTCACGCTGTTCTCCCGCCCCCTGCAAAGCGCGAAACAGGGTGTTGGCGATATTTTCCAGCGCGTCGACGGGCAGTTCGTTGATTGCGGTTCTGAAATCTTGTTGCGTAAACGAACCGCCGGGCTCCATTGCACCATAAGTCAGGAAAGACAGATACTGTTTCCTGTATACATCGCCAAGTTCCTCAAAATGTTGCGGAACTGCAAAAAATACCTCTTTCAACTCGTCCAGTAGCGGCCAATAAAGGCGCGGTGAATGCAGAAAGCTCATCCACATTCCCGGGGTAATATCCGACGCTTGTTCCCAGTCGAAATAGGGAAGAAGATTTTCCTTCGTCCATTCACTGTCAATCCGATAGAGCGTGATCAAGCTGCCGGCCAAAATGATTGGGCCATACCTCAACCCTGGGGCATCCTCACGACAGATATCGTCGAATATTGGCTTCACCTCAGGGTGCAGCCCCTGATCATCTTCAAGCCCTTGAGCAAACCACCAGTTGATCACCGCTTCGATTGCCAAACCAACTGGATGGTTTATTGCATGGCTGATGATTTCCGCGTCAATCTCCATGGCATCGTTGCGGTAAGCATCGAGTATTTTACCAATTAGACCCAAAAAATGTGCGCTCTCGCCGGAAACTGTTTTTGAAATGGCCTTCAGCCACCAAGCGATTGGATGGGCGATTTCCTTCAGTTCCCGATCTGGGATGTCATAAACAATGCGGCCAAACCATTTCCATGAACGCGCCGCAAACTCATTGTTTGACCAAACTTGAAGGGCTTGCCTCCAGCGGCCGACAGGCCAAACACCTTTTCGTGCCAGCCGGATCAAAGCAACGGCTGCCAGCCGAAACTTTTTGGCACATATTTCTTGCCAATCATCGGACTCGCGAAAATCATCAGTCGTCGGATATTTTTCCAACCACGCTTCCAGTTCGGCGGGACTGTGTGGTGCCTGACGAACAATTCGATCCTCTTCACCATCCGATGTCCAAATGGCAAATTCATCACGTTCGTCTTCGGCTAGATGCCAAGCAGGGTATTGGGCTTCAAGCCGATCAAATGCCGATTGTGCTTCCCGATTCAGAACGCCTCCAGATGCCCTGAACTTTGCCAAGAGCAACCATTGCATCCGGTCTTTTGCGCGTTGAAGATCCTCGGGGGTCAAATCATCGCGAAACATCTGGGTTGGGGGGGCATTAGTAATGGCGGCCTGCAATCTTTCGCTCTGTTCTGGCGAGATGCGCGTTGACAGCGAAGCAATCAACCTAATGGTTTCGCGCCGGGTCATACTTGTCCATAGCCAGTAATGATCATCGGACAAAAGCGAGCCAAGGGCCAGTCCATCATCAATCAAATCCGGCCTTTGTGCAGCTGCAAAAAACGCTAGACGACGAAATACGGGATAGTGAATTCCCAACCACCGCTCGACCTCAATCTTTGCCATCTCGGGATCGGCATCCGCAGCAGCAAACCAGGCATCACGTGTCAGTACGATCAATGCGGTCCATTCATTGAAGTCGTTGTTTTGCTCATGATCCGAAATCGATGGCTGATGAATGTAAGACAAATCCTCCCGATCACTCGCGCCCCCGAGTTCTCGCATCAGGTCCAGCGCATCTCGAAGCAACGCTGTCGCGTCGGGCAACAAAGTTGGAAGTGCATCAACCCATTTGTCTTTTTTTTCGACAGCATCCAACGCAGAATGGGCATAATCCGTTCCCAAAACTATTTCCCATTGAGCAATGTCGGAAACGCTGGCTTCGCTTACCTCAGGCGTTCCTTCGGCGCCGGGCCAACGATAGGGTCGGCTGATTTTTGCAACCGGTGCCAAAGCGCTGCGAAGCTCGAACCGTAGTGTTGGAGTGAGACCTTGTGCTTTCAGCCGATCCGCCCACGAATAAAGATCATGGTGCTTCGATAGGGATTTTACGCGTCCGGAAAGCAACAATGCCCACAAGACCTGCAGCGGAGGCGAAGGCGGGGCATCCTTCAGCCGCCGTCTCAGTTCCCATTCAAACTGCGGGTGAAGGTTTCCGCCCCGACCAATAACCCACAGGAAAAGCTCCGGATTTCCTAAGTGTCGAGCAAGCCATCGCGCCATATGCTTCATGGCTTCATCAAGGCCATTCCAACTGTGGCTATTGAATTGCACCGGCGCCATGAAGTTCGCATGGGTGTATGGTGATGGTCGCCGTAACAGGCTGAAAGCGAGCTTTGGATTTTCCTTTTTGTCTGGTTGGATGCCAAAGCGTGAGAGGTCCTTGTGCCCGAAAAGGTCTTCTGTGAATGGCTCGGCCCAATCAAATGTGGGCAGAGGGTCAAAATCGGCGAAGTGTTTTGCTGGCAGGCCAGTCTTGTCACTCAGGGCCCAAAGCATTCGGCCAACAAAATCGTCCTGTTTTGTCGTTATGACGGGCTCGATTTGGCAATACCTGCTGACAATAGCTTGTTTCCCATTGACCCCGTCGCGGTAATTCGCTGCCCACGCATGCAATGTCTCGCGAAGATAATAGTGACGTCGATATTCCTTATACAGGATCGGAATGACATTCTTTGCCTCCCATTCTCTGGTTACGACCTCTTCTTTACCCTTTGAAAAGTTTCCAAACGCGAATGCTCTGGGCGCATCCTCTCCCATCAAAGTGTCAGCCGCGAGTGCATCCATCATGTATCGCAATATCGGGTCGTTGATGCTGTAACCAACGAAACAAACTGTATATCCGCGGAACAGCTCACTGACGAAACGCGCTGCCCATCGTTCGATCAGATAGGCCAGACCAAAATCCCCACTGGAAATAATGAGCCGATTCAAATCATCATCCGCTGGGTTGTCCGGTAAAATACCGTGGAGGTAAACCAAACCATCCCAGCGGTTTTTAGGGACAGGCAATAGAGGTGCGGCAAAGGTACATGTCCTCAGTTTTTCATCCACGATGACTTTCTCAAATATCCGGTCAAAATTTGTGGTTACCAGTCGGGTTTGCCCACTACGACATTTGCTCAACGTTAAAAGCGCCTGATGAGTTTGCGTGGCCTTCGGCCTTGTGAAGTCAGGTTTCAAAGCACCAGCCAACGCTTTTCGGACAGCTGGACGTCCTCCTGGATGACTGCGTTCAAGCAACCCGATGGCCGTGTCATACTGAAAGTTGTCCAAGGCGGTTTTTTCAACGGCGGTAGGCGAGACGCCAAGGGTATCGTAGATCTTATTAACCAAACCGCCGAACCCAGGCAGGCCCGCCGGATAAGATATCCCTGCTCCGCAGAAGAATACGACCCGCCCTTCTTCTTGAGCCTCAAGCAGTTCTTCAGGAATGTCTGGTCCGTTCTTGATAAACTGCATTAATTTCGTAGTCCTGTGTTCAGTTCAATAGCTCAAATTCCAATAATCCTGCTGTTTTTCCGACTTTCGCCAGGCCAACAAGTCATGGTTCCTCATAGCAATCATCCGAGGCGACAATACGCTGTAATATAAACGTTTTCGCCCCACCACGTCCATTTCTGTTTTCTCTGATCGCGTGAGAGGATTTGATGGCGCGGCAACCGGTCGGGCGCGAAATTCACGAAAAACCCTTGTTTTATTGGGCATTCGTCGAGCGAACCAAATCGCCCCGAGGTTCGGTCGAAAAGAGAGAAACGGGGGTTAGAGATCGCATTGGGGCCTTTCGCCATTCTCGCAAGTTCGGTCGCCAGACCTAAACCCCTTTGATACATAAAGAAAATCATCCCCACGTCGGGGCACATCCGTGTTTCAATGAAGGCAAGTGGCGGAGGAGGTGTCCCCAATACTATATTTGTAAGCCTTTGATATTTAACTGCAATATCAAAGGCCACAAAAATCATACCTCGATTAATACCACGCCATAAATGGAAACAGGCCATTTTCCCACAATGGATACAAGG
>JAJRQA010000234.1 GCA_024280475.1 Alphaproteobacteria bacterium | reverse complement strand
CCCCCATGAGGCCAACGAGAACGATTGAGCGGTCGCCAAGCTTTGATAATATAAGCTCGCGCCGATGGCGGCTCTTTTTTTGAGCTGCTTTGTGCTTTACGGCCAAACGCATTTTTTATCTGATTTTTTCATGTTTCATCTCTTGTCTTTGTATAAGGGAAATTTGTTAGAACACCAATGACGTCTTGCGTTTTTTTTGTTTTCTCGTCCCAGCGGGCGGATCTGTTCTTGCCATGTCAGGCCAAAGCGCGTTATTTGTCACATTAGGGCCAAACTTAACCTGTCTGATAGTGAGCTATTTTATGCCGAATTTGCTTCGATTACTGTTTTATATAGGGGTTATTATTGGTGTCATCTATGGCGGGCTATTTGCTGTTGCCACCGTGTTTGAGCCCGCACCGCGGGAAATGTCCACTTCCATCGGTAAAATCAAATTACCGTAAGAGGTTTTTTGGCGTTTGTATCAAAGCAATGGTGGTGGTTTGCAGCTTTTTTCTGGTGCAAGGCAATAACTCTGCCCAGGCGGCAGATCCCTCTGGAAAGCTATGGATCGAACGCCCTCAGGCTGCACCGATAACACCCAGATATCGTCCAAAGAAATCACAAGGCAAAGCCCATCGGCCAGATCGCGCATCTGCTAAAACTGTGCAACCCATTCAAAATACCCAACAAAGAGCCAATAGTCGCGCCAATAGTGTGCAGCGCCAAACCCTGCCGCCTGTGCAAAATGCACCGGTCGATGAGCGCTATGGTACTGCGGGCTTTGAGCGCAATCAGCGTTTGATGCGGCCCCTGAACAAGCTTGCTGATCTGCCAGCGGATCTTTGGCGGCACATGAGCTTCGAGCGGTTTCGCGATGGACTGCTGGCACTGGATGGATCGGGGGGATCCCTGGCGTTAAATAATCTTGTTGCCAGCGCCTTGCATGACCGGCGTTCGCTACCGCAAAATTCCGATCCACAAACCGTCGATCTGTTAAAGATGGTGGTGTTCTACCGTATGGGGCGCATCAATGATCTGGCCCGTTTTATCGAGACAATTCCGGCGAGCGCGCAATCTTTGCCGGTGCGCGTTTTTAAGGCGCGGGCGATGCTGGCGAGCGGTCGCAGGCAAGAGGCGTGTGCGCTAGCCAACAAGTTTCCAGTGGGCGATCCCGCACTTTCGCAGGATTTATTGTCTGAAAGTTTGATGATGACGGCTCTTTGCGCGGCCCAGAATAAAGATTTTGCGACCATGGGTCTGATGGCTGATCTGGCGCGCGACAAGAACATTCGCTCGCCCTTGTCCTATGCAATCACGGACTATCTGCAAAGTGGTTTGAAGCCGGCGATTAAAATGCCCTCGCGGCTTGGCGTGCGTGATTATTATTTTCTGCGTTTAACGCAATTGCCCATGCCGCGAAAACTGCTCGATCTTGCGGAGCCGTCTCTCGTTTATGCCTTGGCATTTGATCGTTCAATTTCTCGCGCCCTTCGTCTTGATGCGGCCGAGCGAGCTGCCAGCAGGGGGCAGATTGATGCGCGCGGATTGGCAGCCATCTATGGGGATGTCACGGCAAAACGCGCGAGGCGTCAAGGATCTGATCGGGGACGCCGACGCAGCGACGGGTACACCAGAGCGCTGTTATTTGCGGGACTGTCACGCACCAATGATCCAAGGCATCGTGCCAAAATCATTGATACGCTACTGGCCAATGTTCGGGGCAAGAATCTATCGGGCGTCATCGGCCCCATGCTTGGACCATTTGTGGCGCAGATGCAGCCAGAACCGGCGCTGTCATGGTTTGCCATGCGGGCCGTGGAAGTGGCGCTATTATCGAAGAATATGCCAATGGCCGAACGATGGTTCTTGTTTGTCAAACGCGCGGGGCGCGCAGCTTATAGCGCGGCGGAATGGTTGCCGCTTGCCGATCTCGTGCAATCCGATGTGGTGCCGGCTGGCGAGGGCACACAGATGGCCATGCGCATGGCGCGGGCGCGCCGATTGAACGGTGGAGCATTGCATCGGTTGACCAGCGTGCTTGATGCCCTGTCGCTTGATGTGCCCATTCCCCTATGGAACAGCGCTTCAAAGCAGCCGCAACCGCGCAAGGGTGCTCTGCCAGCAGCCGGGGTTTTGAGTGCGCTTAAAAAAATGAGCGATGAACAGCGGGCAGGGGAGGTTTTACTTTTGTCCCTGCAAGCGCTTGGCTTCCATACTGCCGATCAGATGCATTTGATCGCGCTGGGCGATATTGTCCGCTCGCTTAAAAAGGCAGGTTTTGCAGACTCTGCCAGCCAGTTTGGTTTTGAAGCTGTCTATGGCATCTGGCCAACGGGCCTTGGCCGCCAGCGGTAATGAGACGCCAGCGCCAGGATTGGTAGAGGCCAACTCGTCCCAAATAGTCGTTATTATTTCTCCAGATGGGGTTTCCAGCGGCGTAGCAGTAGCGAGTTGGAGACCACGGAAATAGAACTCATGGCCATGGCCGCGCCAGCGATGGCCGGATTAAGCAGACCCAAAATTGCTAGCGGGATACCAATCAGATTATAAATGAACGCCCAGAACAGGTTTTGCTTCAGTTTGCTCCAGGTGCGTTTTGAGATATCAAGGCTGGCCGCAACAAGGCGCGGATCAGAGCGCATCAGTGTGACCCCCGCCGTTTCCATAGCCACATCAGATCCCGACCCCATGGCAATGCCAAGATCAGCCAGCGCCAGTGCGGGGGCATCATTGACCCCGTCACCAATCATCGCCACGATGTGACCGCTTTGTTGCAATTGTTCGATGGCATCGGCCTTGTCCTGGGGCAGGGTTTCGCCGCGATAATCTTTGATGCCGGTTAGCTCGGCTATCGCTGAAGCAGTTGTAGAGGCATCCCCCGAAAGCATCATGACGTGCAGTTTTCTTTTCACGAGTTGCGCCACAGCTTGCGAGCTTTGTTCGCGCACCGGATCGGCAATCGCCAGCGCGCCGATGATTTGATCATCGCTCATGACGAAGACCACTGTATGGCCTTGTTGTTCCCATTTTTGTTGCTGTTCGAGGAGTATGTCTGGCAGCGATGCGCCGGCTTGTTTCATCAATCTGCCATTGCCGATAAAAACATGCTGGTCCTCGATCTGCCCTTCGACCCCGGCCCCTGTATGACTGGCAAACTTCGTCACTGGCGACAGCGCTATTTCTAATTCAGATGCTTTTTCCTGCACGGCTCTGGCGAGAGGGTGCTCGCTGGCGGCTTGGACCGAAGCGGCAAGTTTCAGCATTTGGGTTTCGTCGCCGTTGATTGCGCGCATATGTGTGACCGCTGGACGCCCCTTCGTCAATGTGCCGGTTTTATCGAAAATTACGGTATCGACATTATGAGCGGTTTGCAGGGCATCGACGCTTTTAAACAAGATACCCGCCTTGGCGGCAGCACCCGTGCCAGCGACAATAGCCGTTGGAGTGGCGAGCCCAAGGGCGCAAGGGCAGGCAATCACCAATACGGCAACAGAGGCGATAAGCGCGGCTTCAAATCCTGCTCCCGAAATAAGCCAGCCAGCAAAGGTCAAAATGGCGATGACGATGACGACAGGGACGAATATACCAGCGACCTTATCCACCAGTTGTTGTACGGGGGCCTTGCCGCTCTGGGCATTTTCGACCAGCTGAATGATGCGGCCAAGAGTGGTGTCGGACCCAACCTTGGTGGTGGTAATGATCAAACGTCCAGTGCCATTGATGGCGCCTCCGGTGACGCTGTCACCTGCGTCTTTGGAGACGGGCAGGCTTTCGCCAGTTATCAAGCTTTCATCGGCGCTTGAGTGACCCTCCAAAACGACACCGTCCACCGGTATTTTTTCGCCAGGGCGCACGACCACTACATCGCCTGTGATCACGTCTTCGATGGCAATTTCTTCTTCAACATCCTCGCGCAAAACACGGGCGGTCTGCGGGCGCAGGTTCATCAGCTCCAAAATGGCAGCAGTGGTTCCCCGTTTGGCGCGTGTTTCAAGAATTTTGCCAAGCAGGATAAGCGTGATGATGACAGCGGCTGCTTCAAAATACAAATGCCCCTTGGAGGCATCGCCAAGTTTTACCAGCATGAACAAGGAGAAGAAATAAGCAGCCGAAGTGCCAAGCGCCACCAGCACATCCATATTGGCGCCACCAGTGCGAAGGGCCGCATAGGCTCCCTTGTAAAAACGCCGTCCCACATAAAACTGCACGGGGGTGGCCAGCACCAGTTCGGCGAGAGGCGGTAGACTAAAGGGCGCCCCCACCAGCATAAATACCATTTGTATCAGCAGGGGGGTGGTGAGAATAACGGCAATCATCAGATCGCGCATGTCCCGTGACTGTTCGAGCTTTATGCGCTGTTGGCGTTGCTGTTCTTGTTCATCGCGCTTGGCCAGATCAGATTGATACAGATGAGCGCTATAACCTGTTTCCTCGATGGTCTTGATCAATCCTTTTTCAAGCAGCCCGAGGGGGCGAGCGCCCGCGACAACGGTGATCTCACCTCGTTCAAGGGCCAGATTGATTTTGGCATCGATCACATCGGGGTGCGCTTGCAGGCGTTTTTCAATACGAGCCGAACAGCTGGCACAGGTCATGCCCTCAATCGACAGGCGGATGGTTTGCGTTGGCACCAAAAAGCCAGCATCCGCTATGCTGGTTCGAAAATCGTCCAGTGTCACTTCGCTGCTATCATATTGAAGGGTGGCTTTTTCTAGCGCCAGATTGATGGAGACGCTCGTAACCCCTGGCAAAGCCCCTAACAGTTTTTCAAGGCGCGAACTGCAAGAAGCACAGGTCATCCCCTCAACAGGCAAGATAGCCTTGCTGGAAGCAGGGCTCGGTGTCGCGGGATCTGATGCCGCTTCTTGGACAGGCGAAGATTTTAGATGTTCCATTATGTTGTGACTTTCCATACCAGACAAGCAAGGGCATTTTTTGCCCGTGTGGGAGAATATAGTCATTACAGTAACTGGAAGGTCAAGGCGGGGTTTGAGAGGATTTTTATTGGCCGAAATAGCGGATGGTACCAGTATCTGGGACCGCGCTCGTTTCTGCTTTGAGTACTTTGGCGCGCTCCAGGCGGTCGATTTCGTCGATAAGTTCTTGATAGGCCGCGTTCAGGCGCGCGATCACCGCATCCAGGTAGGATTTGACTTCGCGTGGCAGTTTGACATTGGCAAACTGGTCGGGGTGATAATGTTTGACGAGCTGGTGATAGGCGTTGCGCAAATCCGCTTTACTGGTCCCTGGTTTGACCCTCAGGATCAGGTAGGGATTGATTTCTTCGAGATTTTTCAGCGAGACGTCGAGCTGGCGTGCAGATGGTTTTTCATTCGATTGCACGGCTGCGATCGTGGTTTGTGAGAGATAGACAGGTTCGCCGCTATTGGTTTTGAACAAAACATATCGGTCACTGCCGTTCAGCAGATCGCCAAGGCGACCGTTTTTTGAAATGGCGATGGCGCCTTTGAGGGTTTCGCCATCTACAAGCGTCAAGATAACCGGAATAAATATTTTTTCGGCTTTGCTGGTGGCTGATGTTGGTCGATTGAACATGTTGGGCTGCCCTGTTGCATTTCATTTTGATACAAATACGAATGATCTATTGAGAACAGAGCATTGTTTGTGCCAGTTGCAAGGCAGGGCTTGAGTTTTAAGAAATCTTGGGAACGGCGCGTGGTTGCGAAAAGGAGGAAAGCGCCGCTATTTGGTTCCAATCAGGTGAGGGTGCCGGTTTTTGGCATATTTTGCTGCGCAATTGGGATCTGTTGGCGTTTTTCCAGCTGGTCAAAGTCATCCAGCAGCTCGTTATAGGCGGCGTTAAGGCGAAGAATGACGGCCTCAAAATAGGCAAGCACCTCGTTTGGCAGTGCAATATTGCCAAATTGGTCGGGATGATATTTCTTGATCATATGATGATAGGCGTCCCGGGCGGCTTCTCTTGATACGCCTTTTTCAACTTTGAGAATTGTGTAGGGAGTTTCTTGCTCGCCATCTTGTGATGATTTATCAAGCTGATGTGTGCCAGACCTATTGCTGGAGCGAACGGCGGCGATCGTTTTTTGCGCAAGATAGATCAGTTTGCCGTTCTCTAGTTTAAACAGGATAAACAGATCAGGACCGTTCAACATATCACCAAGTTTAGTGGCGCGGGGCACACAAATAGAGCCCTTGAGCGTATCGCCATCTTCGAGCGTGACGATGACTGGGACAAGATCTTGTTCCAATTGGGAATCTGAGGAGTTCTGCATATGTGTTTACTCTTTGCGCCAAGACAAGCAGTGTGGCGCGTAAAGATTACTCACTGGTTAGGGAGCGTGCGAGGGAGCGCGCTTAGTGCGTATATCATTAATGAGACATGACTTTATGCCAGCGAACCTATTCATTTGGGAGCTGGATGCAAAAAACGGTGCCGTTTTCTGCGTTTGGCCGGTCCATGAGTTCGATGGAGCCGCCATGTGCCCCGATGATCTCGGAGGCAATCGCAAGCCCCAGACCAGAGCCATGGCGTCTTGTTGTTCCCTGGAACGCGTCAAACAGATGCTCGCGGGCTTTGGGTGGGATGCCAGGGCCGGTGTCAGATAGCTCGATCACGGTGTGACTGTTCTTGGTAAACGCCTTGATGGTGATGGCGTCTGTGGGGTCATCGCTTGGTCGGGTCAGCCTGTGTTCTTCAAGGGCCTGGCGCGCATTGCGAATGAGATTGGACAAAACACGATAGAGCTGATCGCGGTCGGCATAGATTTGCAAGTCTGCAGCAACATCAAGATGCCAGTCGATTTCTCCATCAACCGGTAGCGAGTGTGATTCGGAGATTTCATCGAGCAAGAGGTGCAGGGGAAAGTGCTTGAGCTGGGGGTGGTTTTCCTTGGCACGTCCATAATGCAGCGTATCCGAGCACAGGCGAATGGCCCGGTCCAGCGATCCGATCAAACGAGGGGTGAGACGCTGTACGGTCGGATCTTCAATTGTGCCGAGCCGATCAGAAATGAGCTGGGCATTGGCTAGAATATTGCGCAAATCATGATTGATTTTACTCACGGCAAGCCCAAGTGCGGCAAGATGATTTTTTTGCCGAAGGGTGCCAGAGAGTTGTTTTTGCATGTCCGCCAGTTCTCGCTCGGCAGTCCCTATTTCATCGCGTCGATCAGATGGCTTGATGATACGACGCGGATCTTCCGGGTTGCGCGAAAAGTCGACCATATTACTAGTTAAATTCAGCATGGGTTTGACCAGCAGGGCTTTGAGAGCAAAATAGACAAGCGCTGCGGTGATCGCCGAAATGAGGAGGGACAATAGCGCGATATTACGAGCAAATTGGAACATGGCCGCCTTGAGCGGTTTTTCATCGACAACGATCTCGATGAAATCGTCCCCGGACAAGGCATTGCGACCAATCACACGAATGGCGCGGCCGTCTGGTGCGACAAAAACCTTGAGGGCATCCATGATCAGTTGTGACCAATGCGTATTGCGCAGATCATAATGATCGTGGATCATGTCGGGCATTTCCGCTTCTAATACGAGATAGCGCGTCTGGTTGCGTTTGACGGCGACCGCATGCACACGAGCGGTTTTAAGCAGTTGGTCACGCAGCACAATGGGGATTTGCT
Source organism: Alphaproteobacteria bacterium (assembly GCA_024280475.1). GTDB lineage: Bacteria > Pseudomonadota > Alphaproteobacteria > Rhizobiales > JAKIUO01 > JAKIUO01. The sequence continues at coordinate 5,805 of JAJRQA010000234.1, read as the reverse complement.
GATTGGGGGCAGCTTCTGCCGCCAGGGCGGCAATCTGCGCGGCGGTAAGGCGCTCTTGCAACCAGTTGAAGCGGAAATTGGAAACCGAGGGCACAAAGGTCAGTACTTCGGCCAGCATCACAAACAGCACCGTCAGGAGCAGCAGTTTTCCCGACAGCCCTCTTGGGTCAAACAGCATTGAGCGCAGCTTATGCCAGATCGAGCGTTCAGTGCCTTGTCCCTTGTTCACAATATTCTTCTCTTTGTGAAGATGCGATTGCTTCATCATCTCGCCAATTTACCTTACCCAAGTTTTCCAAGCCACCTGATAATGCGATGCAGCATCGGGCTCGTCAAACTATCGGTGTAATAGGTATAGGAGACGCGCTTGGTGATTTCCGACAAGGTCGGGTAGGGCGAGATAAACTCGGTCATCGCCTTGATTTTCAGCCCGCGTGTAATCGCCATGGTCCACATCTGGATGATTTCACCGGCATTCAGCCCGACAATAGTTGCTCCAAGGATACGTCCCTTGGTATCCGTTATGACCTTGATATTGCCATTAATATGACGTTCCGCAATGGCCCGGTCATTTTCGGCATAAGGCCAGCGCAGGATCCGGATTTTTTTGTTCTGCTTGAGGGCATCGGCTTCCGACATGCCGACATGAGCGAGTTCGGGGTCGGTATAGGTGACCCAGGGAATAGCATTGGTGGAAACTTTGGCCGGGAGCTTGAACAGGGCACGGCGAATAACGATACCGGCTTGATAATTGGCCATATGGGTGAACTGCAGGCCGCCAGTGACATCGCCTATCGCGAATACTTTTTTGTTGGTGGTGAGCAGCGCGGTTGAGACCTTGATGCCGCGCGGATCAGCATCAATGCCAGCTTTTTCAAGTTCCAGCCCCTCAATCACAGGCTTGCGGCCAGCGGCCACGAGCAAGTGAGAGCCGGTGATTTTTTGGGAATTTTCACCGATTGATACAAGAGCGGTGATTTTACCGTCATTTTGCTCGACCCGCTCAACTCGCGCATTGGCAAGAATTTCAATGCCTTCGCCTTCAAGTTGTTTCATGACCACGGCGGCGGCTTCGGGGTCGTCTTTGGCAAACGGTGTGAAGGCTTCAAGAACAGTGACCTGTGAACCAAGACGGCGAAAGGCTTGCGCCATCTCCATGCCGATGGGGCCGCCACCAATAATGATGAGATGAGAGGGCAGCTCTTGCAACTCGAAAATGTTTTCGTTGGTGAGGTACGGCACCGCATCAAGACCTGAAATAGGGGGCAGCGCGGCGGCGGATCCAGTGGCGATGACGAAGCGCCGTGCCTTGATTTCAAACTCGCCAGCGATGACTGTGCGCGCATCCTTGAAGGAGGCAGGTGCCTGAATAACTTGTGCTCCCAATCCGGAAAAACGCTCGACACTGTCATTTGGAGCGATCTGCGCAATGACGTCTTTGACATGCGCCATGACTTTGGCAAAATCAACTTGCGGGCGGCTTGAAGCGATGCCAAATTCGTCGCTATTGGCGATATGATGAGCGCGTTTGGCAGCTGCCAGCAGGGCTTTTGAGGGCACACAGCCCGTATTCAGGCAATCGCCGCCCATTTTGCCTTTTTCGATGAGCACGATATCGGCACCGAGTTGAGCTCCGGCGGCCGCAACGCTAAGCCCTCCCGAACCTGCTCCAATGACACACAGGTCAGGCGCTAGTTTTTGCAGCATGGAATTTATTTCTTTCTGAATTTATTGAGGATCACCGGAATAAGGGCGATAATGGCAAGACCAGCAAAGGCAATCAGCAATTCGGGCGTGACCAGATCGCCAGGATTGAACGATACATTGCACCCTGTTTCCAGCGGCCTGATGCCCTCTGTGTCATTGCGGTTGAGGCATTGCTGGTAGGCTATGCCTTGTGCATCTATGACCGATCCCAAGCCTGCACCAATATAGGAAAAGGTGTAGGTTGCGGGCATGATGCCGAAAAACGTGCCGGTCAGATAGGTGGAGGTACGCACCCCCAGAAGAGCTGGCGCTATATTGACCAGCCAGAACGGAAACACCGGCGCAAGGCGCAAGAAGAACATGTAAGAGAGAGCATTTTCCTTAAAGCCGTCGCGCAGCTTTTCAATAAAGGGACCAGCTTTTTCGGCCAGCGTTTCGCCAAGTGAAGTGCGCACAATGAAGAAAATCAGCAGCGCGCCAATGGTCGCTCCAACGACAGTTGCCGTGCCACCAATCAGCGGCCCAAACAAAAAGCCCCCCAGAATGGTGAGAAACGAGCCAACGGGAAGAGAGAGCGAGGTAACAGCGGCATAGGCCAGCGCAAAACCCAGTACAGAAAGCACGAAATGATCGGCAACAAGGCCGGTGATCATCTTGCGATTGGCGGCTAATTGTTCGAAGCTGAAATAGCGGTGCCATCCCATCGCGTAAATGAAACCAGCGATGGCTGCCAAGGCGATCAACGGGCCAAAACGGCGGATGTTTGATACTGGTTTTGTTGGTTTGGTTTCCCCGCTTTTTGTGTTTTTATCAGCGTTTTCGTCAATGGTCAGGTTTGGCAATGCGTCAGCTCCTTGCTGAAGAAAGGGGGGCGTTTTGAGGACTATATCACTCTTTATAACTTAATTCTTGTCACAACTTCATAACGTCTTGTTGAACATTTTATAACTTTTCAGGGAGGCCGGGGCTGCCTTGACCGAATTAAGTGTGCTACATAGCTAAAAAGCGCGTTTTGCCTTGTTGACTTGGCGGGACAGGTTTCCTATAAGCATCTCTTCCATAGATTTGTGTCCCTGAGCGCCTGAATATCCCAGATATTTCGGCCGGTGATATTCACGCAAGCCAGTTTGGTGCGTTAAGCAGGGGATTGTCACTTGTTGGCATAGCAGGAGAAGAAACTTGAAACGTACCTTTCAACCAAGTGTGCTCGTACGCAAGCGCCGTCACGGATTTCGGTCGCGCCTGGCGACTAAAGCTGGCCGGCTTGTTCTTTCAAGACGCAGAAGTCGCGGCCGCAAGCGGCTTTCGGCGTAGCTGTTTGGTACAAAGAGACTGGTTCCGTCTTGCGAGCGGATCCGTTTCTTGATCCAGATCACCTTGATATTTTAGCGCTTATTGACCAGCCTCTTTGGATTTTACAATCGGGCTGGATTTTTTGCGTGGCGACAAGGATCAGGACCCATTACTCCTGACCAAACAGAACGAGTAGAACTAATGAGTCCTGACCTTGATGACCTTTCGATTGCATACGCTTAAGAAACGAGCTGATTTCTTGCGAGCCAGAAATGGGCGTTATTTCGCGGCAAACGGGCTTGTGCTGCAGGCCAGCAAGATTGGTTTGGGTGAGCCTCAAAAAGGGGAGCTTGTCGACCTTGCGCCCCGCTTTGGATTTACGGCGACCAAAAAACTGGGAAATGCGGTCGTTCGCAATCGCGTAAAGCGGCGTCTTCGAGAGGCGGTGCGTCTTATTGCTCCACAAAAGGCGCGCAATGGGTACGAATATGTCTTGATTGGCAGGAAAAGCACCCTTAAACGTCCTTTCAGCGCTCTTTTGCATGATCTGACCATTGCCTTTGCCAATGTGCATGGTAAGAGGGTTGAGCGTAAAAGAGTGCAAGGCAATAGTGGGAAAAATCGCAACAATCAATAAGTGTGTTCGTTCGGGTCCTCCCGCCCCGTGCAACGCTCGTTTTGGCAAATTCGTTTTTTGCCAACCAAACATTTGACAGGTCCCGTGATGGAACAAGACAATAATCGCAATTTTATGCTGGCCATCGTGCTGTCCGGCCTTGTTTTATTGCTCTGGCAGGTCTTCTATGCCGGACCGGAAATGGAAAAAGAACGCCTGAAACGCCAGCAAGCGACAGAATTTTCCGCTGGCAAGAAGGGGCAGCCAACCGCTGCGCAAATCGGCTCTGACAATAACATGACGGCTCCTACTCCCGGAGTCAGTGTCGGCAATGGGGCTGCAAAAACCGCAGAGCCTGGCTCAGCTCCTGTCCCTGCAAGTTCTGGGGCGCCGTCTGTCCCGGGTGGGTTGCCAAGCGCCGCGCAAGCGCGTGATGTTATTCTTTCGGCGGGGCCTCGCTATCCCATTGATACACCAAGCCTTCGCGGTTCGATTTCGCTAAAGGGCGGGCGCATTGACGATCTTGTGTTGAGTAAATACCGGGTCAAGGTTGAAAAAGACGCCGATCAGGTCACCTTCTTTTCTCCTTCCGGCAGCAAGCATCCGCTATACGCTGAATTTGGCTGGTCGATAGCACCGGGCAGCAAAACCAAGATACCAAATTCACAAACGGTTTGGAAAGCTTTGGGATCAGGAACCCTGTCGCCCTCATCCCCAGTGACACTTGTTCATGATAATGGCGCTGGCGTCACCTTCAAGCGCACCATCTCCATCGATGAAAATTATATGTTCTCGATCGTGCAAAGCGTTGAAAACAAAACCGCTAGCCCTATCACGCTCTATCCATATGGTCTGATATCGCGCCATGAATTGCCCGAGACGGAAGGATTTTACATCCTTCACGAGGGGCTGATCGGGGTGCTTGGCGAAGATGGTCTCCAAGAGGTGGACTATGAAGATATTCTCGAAGAAAAATCAAAGACCTTCAAGGGCACAACCGGTTGGCTGGGTATAACAGATAAATATTGGGCCGCCGCGATTATCCCGGAATCTGGTAGCAGTTATGAGGCGCATTTCTCAGGCCGCGGAACCGGCCAAACGAGCAAGTTCCAGGCGGATTACCTGCTTGGAGCCGTGACCGTTGCTGCGGGCGGCACGGGGGAAGTCAAAGGCAATCTGTTCGCAGGTGCCAAGAAGGTCGATCTCATCGACGAGTATGCCGAAAAATATAATATCAGACAGTTCGACCTGTTGATCGACTGGGGCTGGTTCTACTTCATCACCAAGCCCATGTTCCATGCACTTCATTTCTTCTTTGGCCTGATGGGTAATTTCGGTTTTGCCATTTTGGCGGTCACTGTCATCATCAAACTATTGTTCTTTCCGCTCGCCAGCAAGAGCTATGAGAGCATGAGCAAGATGAAGAAGCTACAACCCGATATGGTCAAAATTCGCGAGCGCTATGCAGACGACAAGGTCAAGCAGCAACAAGAGATGATGGAACTCTATAAAAAGGGTGGTGCCAATCCTTTGTCGGGCTGTTTGCCGGTGATCATTCAGATCCCCGTGTTTTTCTCGCTCTACAAGGTGCTGTTCGTGACGCTCGAAATGCGTCACGCGCCGTTCTTTGGCTGGGTCCAGGATCTGTCTGCACCCGATCCCACCAGCATTTTCAATCTGTTTGGTCTGCTGCCGTTTTCGGTGCCGACCTATATGGCGATTGGCGTCTGGCCGTTGTTGATGGGTATCACCATGTGGATCCAGATGAGGCTCAACCCGCAACAAGGTGATCCAACCCAGCAGATGATTTTCAACTGGATGCCGGTGGTCTTCACATTCCTGCTTGCAAGCTTCCCCGCTGGTCTGGTGATTTATTGGGCATGGAACAACACGCTATCAGTGATCCAGCAATGGTGGATCATGGAGAAAAATGGCGTCAAGGTCGACCTGCTGGAAAATACCGGTATCAGAAAATTGCTGAATAGATCTGGTGAGAAGAGCGGCAAATCGTAGAGCGAATGTCCTCGCTGGGCAATATTTTCTCTGCGAGGCTTGGCAGCCTATGCAGCTGGCACCAAAGGCGAACCTTTGGAAACCACTATTAAATGTGATGGGGTCTGGGGACTGGTGCTCAAACAGCGAAGCGGTAGCACATTATAGACTCCCCAGCGCTGTCCGCGAGGACATTT
>JAJRQA010000233.1 GCA_024280475.1 Alphaproteobacteria bacterium | reverse complement strand
GCTCTGGACTTACAACAACCAACGGCCCAATATGGCCATCGGCGGCATCCCACCAGCAGCAAAGCTGGCGAACGCCGCATGATAAGTCAGGTTCTACCAATAACCCCCGTTTAAAATGGGGGGATTACCCTGGGAAGCCAGATTGATGTCGTGATCGCCTCAGTTGTTATGATTGGCGGCTTCGAATTGATCAGCAATATGGCCTGCCTAAAACTGCTATTTGGGCAAGATTTTGATCCCTCACTTTACCGCATGCTTTTGTTTGGCCTGGCGATGATTGCAATCATGGTGTGAAACCTCGTGGCTTTATCTCAAGCCGCGAGGCGACCATTTTTTTTAAGGAGGAAGCTCAATGAGCGAACAACTCTCCTGGGAAAATAGTTGTTTTGCTCATTGAGCACGATATGAGTGTCGTGATGGAAATTTCAGATCATATCGTGGTGATTGATTATGGGCGCAAAATATCCGATGGCACGCCAGCAATCATTCGAAATGATCCAAAGGCCATAGCAGCCTATCTTGGAGTAGATGAAACGCTGGAGGCCAGAAAATGAGATCGGCTTCTGCGCTCCTCACCATCAAGGGTGTCGGTGCATTTTATGGAAAAAGACAAGCCCTGCGCAAGGGCGATATGGTGGTAAAACGCGGCGAAATCGTCACGCTCATAGGCGCCAATGGAGCTGATAAATTCAACTCTCATCGTGACTTTATGCGATATACCGCAATACTCTGAAGGGCGGCGCATATTTCCCCCCATGAGCGACCTCGAAAACCTGCAATTGGGAGCGTTGCTGGCGGACCCTCAATATCTGCAAGAAGATCTGGCACGCGTCATGCAGCTTTTTCCGGTGCTGCAAAAAAGGTCAATCCAACGAGGTGGCACCTTGTCTGGGGGCGAACAACAAATGCTCGCCATTGGTCGCGCCCTCATGGGGCGGCCAAAACTATTGTTACTCGATGAACCCTTGCTTGGTCTTGCACCGCTCATCGTCAAGCAAATCTTTGCTATCTTGAAGGATCTCAATAAGCAATTGGGCCTGACCATTTTCTCGTAGAGCAAAATGCCCACCACGCACTCAACCTTGCGAACCGCGCTTATGTAATGGTCAATGGCCATATTACTATGAGCGGTTCTGGCAAAGAACTCTTGAAGATAGAAGAGGTCCGCGCCGCCTATCTGGAGGGCGGGCATTAACATAATTTACCCTCTTTAATCTCTCGCAACCCCCCCACAGATAAGGACGCACAAGGATCTTTGCAATGAGCAGGAAGACAACTCGGCTATAGTCTTGAGGTGAATAATATTGTAAAGTAAATCTCAAAACACAATGAAAAAACGACCCCTTTTTGAGAGAGTGTAAATTTCATGAATAAGTTCTTTGTCACCTTGTCCGCTCTTGCGATCATCGGAGCGTTTTCAAACGCCGCTAAAGCCGATATCTCAATTGCAGCGGTTGGACCGCTTACCGGCCAATATGCAAGTTTTGGCAAACAGATCAAGGACGGGGCAGAAATGGCGGTCAAGGATATCAACGCCGCGGGCGGTATTCTTGGACAAAAAATAAAACTGCTGATCGAAGATGATGCCTGCGACCCAAAACAGGCTGTTGCCGTCGCAAATAAAGTAGCTGGTTCCGGTGTGGTTTTTGTCGCTGGTCATTTCTGTTCGGGATCATCAATCCCCGCTTCTAAAGTATATGAGGAAGAAGGCATCGTGCAGATTTCCCCCGCCTCCACCAATCCAAAATATACTGATGAAGGTGGACCCAATATATTTCGCGTTTACGCTAGAGATGATCATCAAGGCGCAACCGCTGCTGCCTATATCGTCAAAAATTTCAAAGATAAAAGAATTGCTGTCTTGCATGACAAAACGGCTTATGGCAAAGGCCTTGCCGACCAAACAAAAATGGCAATGGAAAAGCTCGGCAAAAAGACTGACATGTATGAAGCCATAACGGCCGGCCAAAAAGACTACACCGCTTTGGTCACGAAAATGAAAGCTGCTAAAATCGACTATGTTTATCTTGGTGGCTATCATACAGAAGCTGGTCTGATCATCCGCCAAATGCGCGATCAGGGCATGAGCGCAACGCTGATCAGTGGTGATGCTCTTGTTACCAACGAGTTTTGGTCGATCACTGGCGATGCTGGCGAAGGCACGTTGATGACATTTTCTCCCGACCCTCGCAAAAACCCGGTGGCCGCTCCCCTCGTGAAACGATTTCGCGATGCTGGTATCGAGCCTGAAGGCTATGTGCTTTATACCTATGCTGCTGTTCAGGCGTGGAAACTGGCAGCGGAAAAAGCCGGCACCGTCGATCCTGCCAAAGTAACCGCAGCCCTTCATTCCGGCGCTGTCTTTGATACCGTCCTCGCCAAGCTGTCCTTCAATAAAAAGGGTGATGTGACCCTGCCGGGTTATGTGTTTTACAAATGGTCAAAAGGCACTTACGACTACGTCAAATAAAATACAAAAAACACTATATGAAAGCGCTGGATAAATATCCGGCGCTTTTTTTGTGCTCAATGTAACACTCAATAAAAAGGGACGGTGCCGATTGCACCGTCCCTTTTAATCGTTCTTGCAATGTGAGAGCCCTCTAAGCTGCCGACAGATTGGCTTCGGCAAATTCCCAATTGACGAGATTGTCAACGAATGTTTCGAGGAATTTAGGACGCGCATTGCGATAATCAATATAGTAGGCATGTTCCCAAACATCACAGGTGACGATTGGTGTGGCTCCATGAACAAGAGGATTTTCTGCGTTTGGCGTTTTCATGATTTCCAGCTTGCCATCTTTCAGAACCAGCCAGACCCAGCCAGAACCAAACTGCGTCATGCCGCCTTGCACGAAAGCCGTGCGGAACTCATCCATGCTGCCAAAGCTTTCATTTATTTTGGATTCAAGCGAACCGGGCATGGCACCACCACCTGATGGTTTCATGCTATTCCAGAAAAATGTGTGATTATAAACCTGCGCAGAATTGTTAAAAACGCCAGGGTTTTTGCCAAAAGAAGAGGTGATCGTCTCTTCCAGGGATTTACCCTCGAATTCACTACCGGCGATAAGCTTGTTACCATTGTCAACATAGGCCTGATGATGCTTGCCATGGTGATATTCAAAGGTTTCAGGTGACATATGAGGCAACAGGGCATCTGTTGCATATGGGAGAGCTGGGAGTGTCATGGTCATGGGGGATATTTCCTCGCGATTTGGGATCTGGATCATCCAGATTTGTTTTGAATAATTCCAGATAGAACCTATAGCCCTGCTCGTGCGAAATCAACCATTGCAAGGGGCTATTTCCAAACTATTTTGGTCAGGAATTATAAATGCGCACCATCTGCCCGTGCAATTGCAAACCTGTCTTAGATCATGCGCTCAAAACAACTCTTGCTGACCCACCGATTGTAGCAACTCCGCTCCACTATTTGCGGGATTATTGACTTTGGTGCCAACTTTTCGCAGTCGAAAAAACCCAGCTTTGGAGGGCTCTAAAAGGGGCAAGGCTTTTGCTGGTGTGCCATCGATGCAATCCAGCCAGAGATCATAATGCTTTGGCGCAATGACAACGGGGCTGCGTTTATGTACTTTCGAGACTTCGGCATTGGCATTGGTCGTTATTATCACGGCGCTTTCCATCTCCGAACCATCTACCCCCATCCAGTTCTCCCACAATCCGGCAATGCCCATGGGGCGCTCGTCCGCACTGGTTATATAATGAGGCTGGCGATCACCCTTGGAGCCGCTCCACTCATAAAATCCATTGATCGGAAACAGGCAGCGGCGGTATTTAAGAGCGTTGCGAAAAGAGGGTTTTTGCTGCAGCGTTTCGGCCCGCGCATTGATCAATGTGGTGAATTCACCTGGGTCCTTTACCCAGTCGGGTATCAGCCCCCAACGCACCAGCGCAAATTCACGCGCATGGTCATAGCCCGTTCGAATGATCCCCACAGGCTGCGTTGGTGCAATATTATAGCGCGGCGGAAAATCATCAATCTTGGACAAGCCAAATTGCTTGCCGATCAGAGCTGGTTTGGAGGTAAGGGTAAAGCGAGAGCACATGATCAATATTGCCGTTGGTTTAACAAGGTCATCATTTCTACCTACCTTACACGATTTTAGGGTCAGTTATGAGAGGTCCAGGGGCGCGTCCCTCTGATTGCTCGTGCGTGGATAATTTCCATACCATCCTTTAGAAGATAAACTGCATAGGATCCATTTTTCTTCACAGCCTTGATATCTATAATTTTTTTGACCCGCTCACATGCCCCAAAAGAGGTTGGTACAGGATAAGTGGCTATCAGTATATCAGCTTGCGAGCAATCCTCGTCAAGCGCTCCAATATGAGTGCTATAGGCAATCACCATACCGTTAAACAAGCTGGTACAGCCATATTGATCGCATCGCCATTTACGCGGATATTTGTCACCAACGCGCTGCTTTGCGCTTAGAGCAGGCGCCAGGGCACCAAAACTGCTGCGCCAGCGGTCCAGACTATAGCGCCCTTTACCCGGAGCCATCGGCCACATGATTTTGTGCTCATCAATCAGAACGACGTTCTTGCCATCGCGTTCGACCACGAGAAAAGGTGTTGGCCGAAAGGGCGATAGAGCCAGCCCGGCTAGAATTAATAACACGCCGCCATAGCGATAAGCTGATCTCCACAAACACAGCCAAAGCCCGCCGAAAACGATCAGCAACAAAGGGAACAGGCCAATGGTCCCCACATTAACGCGGGCATTATCAAACCCTGCCACATAACGAGCAATATCGACAATCACGGCATTCCCCTGCCCCATGATTTGCAGGGGCAATTCATGCAAGCCAAACGGCATGGCAAACATGCCTGTGAGGGCCATCGGCATGACAAGCAATGTTAAGACTGGCATCGCCAGCACATTGCCGACCACTGAGTAGGTGGTGATGTGATGAAAGTGATAAACCGCGATGGGCGCAACCGCAAACCCCGCTATGAGCGTGGTTGCGAAAATACCCAGAAACACGAGCATCACTTTATCGATCAAGCGCATCAGCAACAGTGAACTGCGCAAGCGCGGGCGACGAAACACACCGCTTTCATAAAAAGCCACGAGGGCCACAACAGAGGCGAAAGACATCTGAAAGCTGACCGATAACAGGCTTTCTGGCTGGGCAATCAATATGAGCAGCGCCGCAATGGAGACGTTGCGCAGGCTCAATGCCTTCCGCCCGAGCAAAATCGCCACGAACATGATGGTGATCATGATAAAGGCCCGCAGGGTCGAGACGCTCATACCAGACAATATAAAATAGGCTCCACCACCAAAAATGGCCCCGATTGCTGCCATTTTACGGATATCAAAAGACAGCGCCAGGGTTTGTGACAGGGCCAGCAAGGCGCGCAACAACCAATATAAGGAGCCAGAGACCAGCGCCATATGCATGCCGGATATGGCCAGCATATGAGCTAGCCCCGCCGCACGTATCGAGGACAGCACTTCTTTATCCATCGAGCGTTTTTCCCCGACAATCAATGCCAACGCAATGTCACCCCCATGCCCTGTTGTAGCGGCGGTGATCTTGTGGGAGACCAGCTGGCGGACCCGCTCGCTGCGCGACCAAAAGTCACTGGCTTGATCGCTCCTCACTGGTTGCACTTTCGACACGGCGAACCCAACGCCCCCCAATCGGGCAAACCATGCCTGGCGTGCAAAATCAAATCCACCAGGGCGCACAGGCCCAGGAGGTGGTCGTAACACTGCCTGTAATTTTACTCTTGAACCAACAATCAAGGGACGGTCTTTGATGCGCGAGGTCACGCGAATGCGGATCGGTGTCTTCGCGCGATCAAGCCTCTTGATGATCAGTTGCGACAGATGTAATTGTTTTTTGTTTCCCGGCAGGCGGGTCACGCGGTCCAACTGGCCCTCCACAACATAAAACCCGGTTGCTTTTGCAAGCACCGGACCGCGGACAAACTCCGTGCGCATTTTGGCAAGGGCAAAACCACTCACCATACTGATAATGATCACTGGGATGCTCAAATGGTGGAAAAAGCGCCAGATCACACCCGCGAGAGCAAAACAAACAAGCCACGCTGCCAAGACAAATAAAGTAGAAGGCTCAAAGTTTTGGGAAAAATAAAGGCCGATGCCAAGTGCCAGAAAGACAGGTAGCCATAAAAACAGTCGCCCCTCTTCAAGGGCAAGAAAGCGCACCCCATGCCCCTTGAGAAAGTCCTGAACTTTCTCGCGCACGCCTTTATCGTGGCGATATTGGTAGCCCCCGTCGTGAATATTTGTATCCCTCTATCTCGTGTCCCGCATTTTCCCTTGTAACTTACACTATGGCCTGCTCTATGGTACACCGTTGCGAAATACTATTCATCGACGAACCAAATGTACCGCAGTGCCATTTTTTGGCGATCAGCTCAAGGACAACTCATGACACAATCGGTCGTTACCAGATTTGCGCCCTCCCCCACCGGTTTTTTACATATTGGCGGAGCCAGGACGGCGCTATTCAACTGGTTATTTGCCAAGGGTCGCGATGGCAAAATGCTACTGCGCATTGAGGACACAGATCGCAGCCGCTCCACGAGCGAAGCCATTGACGCCATACTTGATGGCATGAAATGGCTTGGCCTCGATTGGGACGACGAACCGGTCTTTCAGCACAAAAATGCCGACAGGCATCAAGAAATCGCCAACCAGCTATTGGCGCAGGGCAAAGCCTATCACTGCTATTGCTCCCCGCAAGAATTGACAAAAATGCGTGAAGATGCACGAGCTGCTGGCAAGCCCCCTGGCTATAACGGCATGTGGCGTGATCGCGACCCGTCCCTTGCCCCCGATGATGTCAAACCCGTTGTGCGCTTCAAGGGGCCTCTTGAAGGCAACACCATCATCAAGGATGAGGTGCAAGGAGATGTGACCTTTGCCAATAAAGAATTGGATGACCTCATCTTGTTGCGCTCTGATGGCTCTCCGACCTATATGCTTTCTGTCATTGTTGATGATCATGATATGGGAATTACCCATATCATTCGGGGCGATGACCATTTGACCAACGCAGCCCGTCAGGCGCAAATTTATGAAGCGCTTGGCTGGCAGCCGCCCAGCTTTTCCCATATCCCGCTGATCCATGGAGCTGACGGTGCCAAGCTCTCTAAACGCCACGGCGCCCTTGGGGTCGAGGCTTACCGCGCTATGGGCTATCTGTCCGCTGCCCTGCGCAACTATCTGGTACGCCTTGGCTGGAGCCATGGGGACGATGAAATTTTCTCCACCGAGGAGATGATTGAATTGTTTGGTCTGGGTAATATCGGGCGCTCGGCAGCGCGTTTTGATTTCTCGAAACTGGAAAATCTCAACGGCCAGTATATTCGCAATAGCGATGACAAGGATCTGATCGACGCGATTAAGGCATCGATAGCTGAATTCGAAGGTTGTGAGGATCTTGCAAGCAGCCTTGAAGACGACGATTGGAGCCGCTTTGAGATGGCCATGCCAGGCCTCAAGGAACGAGCCAAAACACTGGTCGAGCTCGTCAATAGTGCTCGCTATCTGTTTGCCAAAAGGCCTCTTTCCTTTGATAAAAAAGCCACCAAACTATTGAATGATGAGGCCATATCAACGCTCAAGGGATTAGCTGACGATTTTGAAGAAATCGCAGATTGGAACACCGAGGCTATCGAACAATGCGTGCGGGACTTTGCCGATAAAAATGATCTCAAACTTGGCAAGATTGCGCAGCCATTGCGAGCAGCTCTTACCGGCTGCACGGTCTCACCTGGCATTTTCAATGTACTTTTCGTGCTCGGCAAGCAAGAAGCCCTTGGCCGACTGGCCGATATCTAGGCCCCCCAACCGGCCATTTTGCGTACGTGCCCTTGTCCAACAATCAATGATCCTTTATTGATAAGCACACACGAGATGAAACTTAAGTACATTTTTGATTGCACAGACATATTTGTGTTTCAGGAAGCGCTCTTCCACAATCGATTTGTAGCCACTCTGAGATGTAGGATAAAATAATGAAAACGAGCGACGATAAATTCAAAATCACCTACAAAGGCAAAGAAATCGAGCTTCCTGTCTATCAAGGGACACAAGGTCCCGATGTTGTCGATATTGCAAGGCTCTACAAGGAAACCGGACTATTTACCTATGATCCGGGCTACCGATCAACCGCCAGCTGCAAATCAGATATCACCTATATCGATGGCAATGCCGGCATTTTGCAATATCGCGGCTATCCCATTGATCAGCTGGCCAAGCACGGCAATTTCATGGAAACATGCTATTTGTTGTTACAAGGAGAACTACCCACGCAAGCGCAATATGAAGAGTTTGAGATCGATGTTATGAAGCACAGCTTGCTTCACGAACAATTGATCAAATTCTATTCCGGTTTTCGCCGTGACGCGCATCCCATGGCCATTCTTGTCGGGGTGTTTGGGGCCTTGTCTTCATTTTACCATAGCGATGTTGATATTGATGATCCGGTATCGCGAAACCGGGCAACTGTTCGCATGCTGGCAAAAATGCCGACCATTGCCGCCATGGCTTATCGATATTCCCTGGGCCGCACCTTCGTGACCCCAAAGGGCGACATGAATTACGCTGGCAACTTTCTGCGCATGTGTTTTGCCAATCCCATGATGCCTTATGAGGAGGACGAGGTACTGACCCGTGCCATGGACAGAATTTTTATTCTGCACGCGGATCATGAACAAAATGCTTCAACCTCGACGGTGCGTCTGGCTAGTTCTTCTGGTGCCAACCCTTATGCCTGTGTCGCAGCTGGTGTGGTCAGTCTTTGGGGACCAGCTCATGGTGGCGCCAATGAAGCAGCGCTTAATATGCTCAAGGAAATCGGCACGGTTGACCGTATTCCGCATTATATCGAGCGCGCCAAAGACAAAAATGACAGCTTCCGGCTGATGGGCTTTGGTCACCGCGTCTATAACCACTATGACCCACGCGCGAAAGTCATGCAAGAAACCGCTCATGAAGTCCTCAAACACAAGGGCATTGATGATCCCTTGCTGGATGTCGCCATCGAGCTTGAGCGGGTAGCATTGTCAGATGATTATTTCGTACAGCGCAAGCTATATCCCAACGTCGATTTCTATTCCGGCATCACCTTGCGCGCTATGGGATTCCCCTCCTCCATGTTCACCGTGATGTTCGCCATCGCGCGAACCGTTGGCTGGGTCACCCATTGGCGCGAAGGTATTACCGAGCCAGATCAAAGCATTGGCCGCCCTCGCCAGATCTATTTGGGGCCGACCGAGCGCAATTACACACCCATGTCTGACCGGGGATAGTGATCTTCTCGCTTCGCCCAACAACGTAAGGGGCGAAGCGAGAACAACAAAACTATTTGGATGAATTAATAACGTGGTTGATACCGACACGGAAATAATCGTAGCCGGTATAAATCGTCAGCGCGGCGGCAATCCACAACATCACCAACCCAAGCTGACTGGTATAGGGGAATATTTTATCCCCTGCACTGCCCGCCAACAAAAATCCCAAGGCGACCATTTGACCCGTGGTTTTCAGCTTGGCTAATTGCGTGACATGCACCGTCACACGCAACTCCGCCAAAAATTCGCGCAGTCCAGAGACCAGTATTTCGCGACATAAAATGATAATTGCAGCCCACACATACCAGCCCGCAATAGTGCCATCACAAACCAGCATCAGCAAAACAACCGAGACCAGAAGCTTGTCGGCGATGGGATCCAGCATGCGCCCCAGAGCGGATTGCTGATTCCAGGCGCGCGCCAGATATCCATCGAAAAAATCGGTTATGGCTGCCAGAGTAAAAATAGCCACCGCCAACCATTTGCCAGCATCGCCTTCAAGATAAAAACAGCCCGCCAATAGGGGCACCGCCAATATCCGGATATAGGTCAGAATATTGGGAAGTGAATAAAGCATTTTGCTTGGAGCAGCTCTTTCCATGGCTAAGATTCAATCCGGTTAATGAATATTGTTAGACCATACCTACAGGGGGCCAATGTCAACCCGGAATAGCTCACCTCTGCTAAGAAGCTGCTTCATCGTGGAAAAAGTCATATATAGCTTGCGCCAGAGTGGTTGAAATACCCTCGACTTGCGCGATATCACGCACCCCGGCATTAGTCACTGCTTTTGCCGACCCAAAATGGCGCAGCAAAGCCCGTTTGCGCATGGCGCCGACATTGGGCACATCATCAAGCGGGTTGCGCGCCATGCTTTTCTTGCGCCGCGCCCGGTGCGTACCAATCGCGAACCGATGCGCTTCATCGCGCAAACGCTGGATAAAATACATCACAGGGTCGCGAGGTTCCAAGGAAAAAGGTGGTCGACCGGGTATAAAAAAGCGCTCACGCCCGGCATTGCGATCCGGCCCTTTTGCAACTCCAATATAGGGAATATCAGTGATACCAAGATCCGCTAATGCATCACCGACTGCCGACACCTGCCCGGCTCCGCCATCGATCAATAGGAGATCTGGCTTTAGAGGCGCGGCGTCCTCATCATCATCCAGCTCACTTTGTTGCTCAAATTTCTCCAACTGCTTGAGGTAACGCGAGAACCGCCGCTCCATGACTTCTCGCATCATACCAAAATCATCGCCCGGTGTGAGGGTTTTGGATTTGATATTGAATTTCCTGTACTGGCTTTTGATCCACCCGTCGCGGCCCGCCACCACCATAGCGCCAATCGCATCGGTCCCCTGAATATGGCTGTTATCGTAAATCTCAATGCGGCGCGGTGCACTCTCAAGATCAAAGCAGGTTGCCAGCCCTTCCAACAGTTTTCGCTGCGAGGCACTTTCTGACAATTTGCGCCCCAGCGCCTGGCGGGCATTAGCCAACGCATGTTCAACCAGCGTGCGTTTTTCGCCCTTCATAGGCGTTTGAACAGCGACTTTACGACCAGATTTTTCGCTCAAGGCTTCCCCAAGTAATAATCTACCGGGCAGATCATGAGAAATCAGCACTTGGCGCGGGCACGGTTTATTGTCATAAAACTGCGCGATAAAACTCTCTAAAATCTCGTCATCGCCATGGCTTTTATCGGACCGGGGATAGTAGGCCCGATTGCCCCAGTTTTGCCCGGTGCGAAAGAAAAACACCTGAATACAAGACTGCCCACCTTCGCTATGTACAGCAAAAATATCTGCCTCATCAAAGCCCGACGCATTCACGCCTCCCCCGCCTTGCACATGCGTGAGAGCGGCCAACCGATCGCGAAAACTGGCCGCGCGCTCATAGTCTTGCAGCTGGGAGGCATCTTCCATACGCTTGGCAAGATGAGTTTGTACATTGGTGCTTTTGCCCGACAAAAAACGCCGTGCTTCCACAACCAGTTCGCCATAGTCCTGCAGGCTTATATCCTTTGTGCATGGGGCCGAGCAGCGCTTGATCTGAAACAACAGACAAGGGCGGGTGCGATTGACATAAACGCTATCTGAACAAGAACGCAGCAAAAACGCCCGTTGCAAGGAGTTAAGCGCCTGATTGACGGCGCCTGCGGAGGCGAATGGACCAAAATAATCGCCTTGGCGCTTGCGAGAACCGCGATGCTTGACCAATTGCGGGGCTTCATGATCGTCGGCGATAAGGATATATGGAAACGCCTTGTCATCTCGCAGCAATACATTGTAGCGAGGTTTAAGGCGCTTGATCAAATTGGCTTCCAGCAAAAGCGCCTCTGATTCGGTCGCCGTCGTGATGACTTCCATCGAGCAGGTGCCCATGATCATGCGCTGGATGCGATTGGTGTGACCATTGAGGCGGGTATAACTCACAACCCGCTTGGAGAGTGCCTTGGCCTTGCCCACATAGAGCACATTTTCATGCTTATCGAGCATGCGATAGACACCAGGCGTCGCGGGCAGCGTTTTGACAAAGCGAGCGATCACCTCTGGCCCTTTGGGGGGCTCAACGGGGGCTGGTTTTTTCGGCTTTTCGCTCATTGTCATAACGATCTAGGGTTCGTGCAAAAATAAGTGATGCTTTTAGCGCCGTATTTTTGTTTGTCAGTTAGGCGCAAAAAGGGGCGTATAGCCAGCTATATAACCCTTTTTGCAACGACACTGACGGATAAAAAGACAAGCTAAAAGTATTAGTTATTTATGTACGAACCCTTAGGTCAGCGCTCTTTGATTGATCATCCGATATAAGAGCATTACCCCACCCGCTGCAATCAGATGTTTTATAGGATGCCCGGCGATCATTTGCCCGCTCAGATCATAAATCTGATGATCCCCCAATTCGAGTAATTTCGCCAGCACATAAAGACCAAGAGCACCCGCTATATACTTTTTCTGGCAATATTGGCTGTGATAAAACAACTGCAATATGACGATTGTCAGCAATGGGAAAAACTGCACCCAGATATAAAGCCGCAAATCGTCATACACACCCCACAAAAGCACTGACGCCGCGCCCAGCACCAGACAGGGAAGCAACAGATATCTTTGTGCTCGCTTGTCGATATATTCGCAGAGCAGTGCCACAAACAATCCCATAAATCCTACGGCCATCGGCAAGCGGTCCCAGATCAGGCTCTCGTTTGCTGGATTCAAATGATACCATGACGACCCAAACGCCACCAAAGTGACGCCAAGAAAAAATACGCTCCACGAAAGTCGTGCTCGCAAATCAACACTGCGCAGGCAAAAAAACAGCCCTATAAGCCCAACAAACAAAAATGGAATATTTGAAATCACATTCCAGAAATTAGCGATGCCAGCCTTGGCGCTTTGGCCGGCAAATTGATGATATGAGAGATCTTGCGATATGGGGGCGAGCAAAAAAATACCGGCCAGCGAAATGACGGCAATGACCAGCAAGATTTCAGAGCGACCCATGCTCATGATCCCTCCAGTTCCTCGCGCATCATCTCGAGACGCAACCATTCCTCTTCCAGCTTATCATGTTTTTCTTGCGCGTCCGACAGGGCATTGACCGCTTTTTCAAAAGCATCAGGATCGCGGGCATATAATTCATGATCATCAAGTTTAGTCTCATGCGAGGCCATGACTTGTTTGAGCTGTTGCATCTGTGTTGGAATATTTTCCAGTGCAAACTTATCCTTGTAGGTGAGTTTGTCATCAGATCTACCTGTCGGTTTTTTTGTGCCCGGCTTATTTCCCAGCTTTTGCTTCTTTTCTTTTGAGCTGGCTTTTTGCTCCTTAGCGACCAATTTGCGCTGCTCGAGCATATCGCTATAGCCGCCCGCATAGCTGAGCCACTGCCCCCCCTCTTCGACAGCCAGTGTCATGCTAACAACGCGATCAAGAAAATCGCGGTCATGGCTGACCAATAGCACTGTACCGCTATAATCGGACAATAGCTCTTGCAGCAGATCAAGGGTTTCAAGGTCCAGATCATTTGTGGGCTCGTCCAGCACAAGAAGATTGGACGGGCTGGCAAAGGCACGCGCCAGCATCAAGCGACCGCGTTCACCTCCCGACAATTTACCAATGGGCGTACGCGCCTGTTCGGGCCAAAACAAAAAGTCCTTCATATAGCTCATGACATGGCGCTGCTCATCGCCAACGGCGACCATATCACCGCCACCGCCCGTCAAGATGTCCTTGAGGGTCATGTCAGCATCGAGACTTTCGCGTTTTTGATCCAGTGTAACCACATCCAGATTGGCACCAAGCCGCACCGAACCGCTATCTGGCGCCAGCTCTCCCGTTAGCAGGCGGATCAACGTTGTTTTGCCCGTGCCATTTGCGCCCACAAGACCGATCCGATCTCGGCGGTTGATCTTGATCGACAGATCCTTGATGAGCTCGCGCTGTTCATATGATTTGGAAATTTCCTTGGCCTCGATGACCAGCTTTCCAGAGCGCACACTTTCCGAGGCGGAAATATTGTCTCGATCAAACTTCTTGGTCACCCCTGCCTTCATCTCTTTCTTTAAATTTCGCAAGGCATGCAGATCACCAAGGCGCTTTTGATTGCGCTTGCGCCGTGCGGTGACGCCATAGGTCAACCAGTGCTCTTCGCGCACGATTTTTCGGTCGAGCTTGTGGCGCATCTGCTCTTCTTCCAGCAAATGCTTTTCGCGCCAATCCTCAAACAGCCCAAACCCACCCTTCATGTTTTTGGTGATGCCGCGATCAATCCAGATCGTGCGCGATGACAGATTGGTCAAAAAGCGCCGATCATGACTGATCAGGACAATCGCCGAGCTCATTTGCTTTAGCTCGGTTTCGAGCCATTCAATGGTTGTCACATCAAGATGGTTGGTCGGCTCATCAAGCAGCAAAATATCTGGTTCAGGAGCCAATACACGGGCCAGCGCAGCGCGGCGGGTCTCGCCACCCGATAGATCTTGCGGGCGCTCAGCGCCATTTAGCCCCAACTGCTCCAGCAGATAGATAGCGCGGTAATCGGCTTCGCCATCATGGAACCCGTCTTCCACATATTCAAGCACGGTTTTATAGCTGGAAAAATCGGGTTCCTGCTCAAGATACTGAACCGTCACGCCCGGTTTGATAAAGCGCTCCCCCTCATCCATCTCCACAAGATCTGCAGCGATTTTCAATAGGGTAGATTTCCCCGATCCGTTACGCCCCACAAGGCATAATCGGTCGCGTTCCTCAATGGTCAGATTGGCGCCCTCCAGTAAGGGAGTGCCGCCAAATGTCAGGAATATATTTTGCAATGTTAAAAGTGGTGGAGCCATAGGGGTGAAGTACAGCGCCTCGTCGATGCTGGCAAGCCATCATATCCAAGATCTATGAATTCAAGCGATCAACTGCTACGCTCCATCCCATGAAAATCAACTTTCCGCGCACAAATCTTGGCTTCTGGCCAACACCAATGCATGCATGCCCAAACCTTACCAAAAGGCTGGCAAAAAGCCATGACGCGCCATCTATTTACATTAAAAGAGATGACCAGTCAGGCCTTGGGCTTGGCGGCAACAAGGTTCGCAAGCTTGAATTCTTGTTGGGAGATGCAATCGAGCAAGACTGCGACACCTTGATTACCGGCGGCGCGGCTCAATCCAACCATTGCCGTCAAACGGCGGCAGCAGCCGCGAAATGTGGCCTGCAATGCCACCTTGTGCTCGGAGGTGAGGCCCCTGATCATGCCAACGGCAATCTGTTGCTAGGTCAATTGTTTGGCGCCAATATTCATTGGGCCGGTGAACACCGCAAAGGTGAGGATCTTCCCCAGCTTGCAAAGGACCTCGAAAAATCGGGACGCAAACCCTATCTGGTCGAATATGGCGGCTCAAGTGCAATTGGCGCTCTGGGGTTCGTGGCGGCCATGGCAGAGTTAAAAAAGCAGCTTTTGCAAACCACAACCGACATCACCCACATTGTCTTTGCGTCCAGTTCTGGAGGCACTCATGCCGGCCTGACCGTTGGCGCATTTATACAAGAGCTTCCAATCACTCTCTATGGCATCGGCATCGACAAGCGAAGCGCACAAGAAGCGCCATTCAACGCGCTTGTTTCAGGAATATGCAATGAGCTGGGGGTTCTTTTGGATATTGAACACCGATATCAACCAAGCGACCTCATCCTCGACGAGCAGTTTATAGGAGGTGGCTACGGAGTTATTAGCGATCTGGAACGCCGCGCCATCGCTTTACTGGCCCAAAGCGAAGGGATATTGCTGGATCCCGTCTATTCAGGTCGCGCTTTTGGCGCAATGATTGCCCTGATCGAACAAGGGGTCTTCACAAAAAAGGATCAAGTCTTGTTCTGGCATACCGGCGGCACCCCCGCCCTGTTTGCCAATGCATCCTTGCTAACGCAATAAACGCCTGTCAATTGCGAAAAAAGCACTCTTTATTGATATTGATCGTTTGACAAAATCAATTAAAAACTTATCTCTAGAACCAGCATGGTCAAAACCACTGACGAGTTCGCGACCCAAGGGCAAGAGGGATTTAGCTGGATGCAGAAAAACAATACCAACCGGTCGGTCATTCAGATCGAAAACCTCTCTAAATCCTATCCCCCGGACTTTAAGGCCCTCAACAAGATCAACCTGGAGATCAGACATGGCGAGATTTTCGCGCTGTTGGGACCAAATGGTGCAGGCAAAACCACGCTGATCAGCATCATTTGCGGCATCTCAAACCCCACATCCGGGCGCGTTTTGGTCAATGGCAAAAATATCATCTCCGATTTTCGCGCCACGCGCGCCATCATAGGGCTCGTGCCCCAAGAACTGACCACGGATGCGTTTGAAACCGTCTGGGATACGGTCTCGTTTACACGCGGCTTATTTGGCAAACATCGCAAACCAGCCCATATCGAAAAAATTCTCAAACAATTGACCCTGTGGGATAAAAAGGACGACAAAATCATGACCCTGTCGGGGGGCATGAAGCGCCGCGTCCTGATTGCCAAAGCCTTGTCTCATGAGCCTGACATCTTGTTTCTGGATGAACCAACCGCTGGCGTTGACGTGGAATTGCGCAAAGATATGTGGGAAATCGTGCGCGGCCTGCAAAAGACCGGCGTAACCATCATATTGACCACCCATTATATTGATGAAGCCGAAGAAATGGCAGACCGCATTGGCATTATCAACAAAGGTGAGTTGATCCTGGTGGAAGAAAAAACAACACTGATGAAAAAACTGGGCAAGAAACAATTGACCCTTGAGTTGCAAAAAACGCTCAAAAAGGTTCCCAAGGGCCTAAAACAATATGAACTGGAGCTGGTAAGCGATGGTAATTGCCTTATTTATACCTATGACACCAAGGCCAAACACACCGGCATTACCGCTCTCTTGAGCAAGCTCAGCGAGGCCGACATAAAATTCAAAGACCTCAATACGAGCAAAAGCTCTCTTGAAGATATTTTCGTCAATCTGGTGAAAGAAACCACATGAACATCGAAGCTGTAAAAGCCATTTATCGCTTTGAAATGGCTCGCGCCCGCCGCACCGTTTTTCAAAGCATTGTCTCGCCGGTGATCTCAACGGCGCTGTATTTCATCGTCTTTGGTTCAGCGATTGGCTCGCGTATCACCGAGATCGAGGGCATCTCCTATGGCTCTTTCATTGTCCCGGGTCTGATCATGTTGATGGTCTTGACGCAAAGCATCGCCAACGCGTCCTTTGGGATTTATTTCCCCAAATTCACCGGCACAATCTATGAGATCTTGTCGGCTCCCATATCCTCATTTGAAATTGTCCTTGGATATGTAGGAGCGGCGGCCACAAAAAGCTTGATATTGGGGCTGATTATCCTCGCAACAGCCCATCTGTTCGTACCGCTTGAGATCCAGCACCCCTTCTGGATGCTGGCCTTTCTGGTCCTCACATGTATCACTTTCAGCCTGTTTGGCTTCATAATTGGCATCTGGGCCGATGGTTTTGAAAAACTGCAAATCATCCCCTTGCTGGTGATCACGCCGCTGGTTTTTCTGGGCGGCACTTTCTACTCGATCTCCATGTTACCGCCGTTTTGGCAAACGGTCTCGTTCTTTAACCCGGTGGTGTATCTGGTCAGTGGCTTTCGCTGGAGCTTTTTCGAGATGGCCGACGTCAATGTCTGGCTGAGTCTTGGCATGATCGGCTTTTTTCTAGCCCTTTGCATGGGTACGATCTGGTGGATTTTCCATACCGGCTATGAGATCAAGGACTAGGATCAAAATCCTAACCCCGATAACCGCTGGCGACTACATACATCTCGGCGCTATCGGCGCGACTGGCCTTTGGCTTGACGTGCTTGACAGTCTTGAAATCGCGTTTCATATCGGCCAGCAATGTGTGCTCTGTGCCACCTGCCAGCACCTTGGCAACAAACACGCCGCCGGGCTCGAGGACTTCGCGGGCAAATTCTAAAGCGACTTCGCACAGGCCCATAATACGCATATGGTCAGTCTGCTTGTGGCCAGTGGACGGCGCCGCCATATCGGATAGAACGACATCGACCCCCTTGCCACCAATTAATTCACGGATTTGATCAGGTGCCGCATTATCCATAAAATCTATTTGCAGGAAATGGGCACCGGCCACCGCATCCATATGATTGATATCAATGGCCACCAGATGCCCGCCACCATGCTCGGTGCGAATACGTTTTGAGGCAACCTGCGACCAGCCACCAGGCGTCGCGCCCAGATCCACAACACAACGTCCCGGTTTCAAAAAATGCAGCTTGTCATCGATTTCCACAAGTTTATACGCCGCTCTGGAACGATAGCCGTCGCGTTGTGCCGCCGCAACATAGGGATCATTGAGTTGACGTTGCAGCCATTTGGTCGAAGAGGGTTTGCGCCCGCGCGCCGTTTTTACACGAACCGAAAGTTCGCGGGCCCCTTTGCCGCCTTTGCCGCCAGTTTTTGATGCTTTGGCCATCATCTTTCCCGTCTGTTTCTTTTTGCTCTGTTACGCTGTCGCGATTGCCCGACATTGTCCTCCGCCATCAGCGATGCAAGAATGCCCTCGCGCAAGCCACGATCAGCGACCCGCAGTCGCTCACAGGGCCACATACGCATGATCGCCTCTAAAATAGCACAACCGCCCAGCACCAGATCAGCACGTTCGTTGCCGATACAAGGTTGTGCAGCTCGTTTTTCAAAACTCATATTAACCAATACGCGTGAGACATCGCGCACATCAATGGCTTTCAACCAGCACCCGTCAACCTTGCGGCGGTCATAAAAAGGCAAACCCAGATAGATACCGGCCAGCGTCGTGACAGTACCAGATGTTCCCAAAAGATAAGCATTGCCACTCATCAACTGATCCGCAATCTGGTTCTTTTGTTCAAAACCTTCAAGCAGATCCATCACATAGAGGACCATTTCTTCAAAAATCTGCGGTGTCACATCATGACCACCAAATTTCTCAGAAATTGTCACCACCCCGATTGGCAGAGACGTCCAGCAGGATATGCTGGATTGTGCTGCGAGGCGGTCTTTCAGGCTGTTGCGGCTTGGTGATTGCTGATTACGCAAATCGAGCCAGATCAATTCTGAAGAACCACCACCAATATCAAACACCAGCGCTCCCGAACTATTTGGCTCCAGCAGGGACGCACAGCCAGATACGGCCAGGCGTGCTTCAGTCTCTTGATCAATAATCTCCAGCTCGAGGCCCGTTTTTTCTCGCACACGCTCAATAAATTCGTCAGCATTACCGGCCACACGGCAGGCTTGTGTTGCGATAAGCCGAGAGCGCTTAACCGCCCGACGCTGCATCTTTTTGGAGCAGACCTGCAAGGCATCAATTGTGCGCTTCATGGCCTCCTCGGATAGCATGCCAGTGGTGCTGACCCCCTCACCCAGGCGGATTATGCGCGAAAATGCATCAACCACTCGAAAGCCGCGACGCGAGGGCCGTGCGACGAGCAAGCGGCAATTATTGGTGCCAAGATCAAGGGCTGCATAAACGGGAGGGGTAATTTTACGGGGAGATTGCGTGGCACCGCCATTTGAGTGACCACTGGCAAACTCTTTGGCTGATTGAGAGGGCACGCGCCCAGCGGATTTGCCCTTTGAGCGTCTACGCTTATGTTTTCTGCCGGTTTTTTCTGGCTCTGGCAGTCCACTCATCCCCAAATCTTCCTTGGATGTCGATGGGTGTCGCTGCGCAAAGATGCCTTGTTCATCAACCGGCCGCCCTTTATCGGCTGGCCCTGTCACTTATTTTCTCCAGCGCCTGGATTATGGGCTGGCAAAGGGCCCTTTCCCCTTGCTAACCGATCCGTCAGGCGTCTTGCCGGATTCACACTTGATAATAGTCTAACATTTTCAGCGAAGCGGTAAAGAGCAATCTTGTTTCGTCTCAACGAACGGGTTAACAAAGGCATCGTTCGTGCGCTACTGCACCCATTTACAACAAGGACTGTCTCCCTATGCCTCGCCCCTCCAAAAGCCCTAAAAAACAGCAACACAAAAGCTGGCAAAAACGTGGCTCAGTAAAATCCAAAAGCGGCGCTGCTCGTAATCACGATTGGCTTTATGGCAGGCACGCCGTACTGGCAGCTCTTGAAAATCCTGATCGCCAGATCGACAAACTATATGCCACAATGAATGCTCTCAAGGATTTTGAAGCACTGGTCGAGCAATCTGACGTGATCGCCACGCCGTCCACGACGACTGAGATCAGCGCCCTGCTACCTCCTGGAGCCGTTCATCAAGGGATCGCCGTGAAAGTCAAACCGCTCCCAGAAACAAGCCTTGAAGATCTACCATTTGACCGCCCGGTTATTGTTCTTGATCAGGTCACAGATCCTCATAATGTCGGTGCGATTTTACGCTCTGGTGCTGTTTTCAATGCCTCCGCCGTCATCATGACACGTCGCAACAGCCCCCCTGTGACGGGAGTTTTGGCAAAATCCGCCTGTGGAGCACTAGAGCATGTGAGTGTGATTTATGTCGGCAATCTCGCGCAAGCGCTCAAGACCTTGGGGAAAATCGGCTTCTGGAGAATTGGCTTCGCAGGCGAAGCGAGCGATGCCTTCGAGAACTCCCCCTCGCTGCGAGACCAGCGCCAGCCCGTTGCCATTGTGCTTGGAGCCGAAGACAAGGGGTTACGGCGCTTGTCAAAAGAGCAATGCGATGAAGTTTGCCATATTACAACGAAAGGCGCGCTTTCTTCTCTCAATGTGTCAAATGCCGCAGCGATTGCGCTTCATGCGCTTCATCAGGCCAAAACATAGGTTTTAAAAATCTGGCCTAATTTAGCGTGCTCGTTGTTTGTGGACCACCGGTCCGCTCAAGTCGCTGCCCAAACGCCTTGATAAAGGCTTCCAGCGTGTCGATATCAGCAATGTCACGCGCCAGCCGGCCAACCGCACTGGCATTCGATTTCAAGGGGTCGGTAATCATTGCAAATGCTTCGGCATCCGTGCCACGAGCCATTTTTTCCGCATATTTATCGCGCAACCGGTCAACGCCAAGCTGATCACCACCAAGAGTATAGGAAATAGCGGCGCGTAGTATCTGCATGCGGGCTTTGGCAGGCAATTCGCCTGCCATCTGCCACTGAGCGCCCAACAGCTTTTCATACTGCTCCCCGGCCTGGTTCCATTTTTCGCCATTCCACAGAGCCAGAGACTTTATTTCTCCCGCTTCACTACTATCGTCGCGTGCCAGTAATTCGAGCGCCGGTCCAGACCGGCCAAGTTCCGCATAAGCTCTTGCCTCGAGCAGTCTTCGTGCATCACGCACCTGTGTCGGTAATTTAGGCTGACGCGATTGATAAAGCGCTTTCAACGCCTTTTTAGGACGCTGCTGTAACAGATGGACCATCGCCAGACGAATAGCGACCTGCGCCCGTCCAGCCCCTTTCAAACGCCGCGAAACCTGATGTTCCAGCAGTCCGGCAGCCTTATCAAGCAAATCTACCTTGATCAGACGATCAGCCAGACGGCGGATCATTTCATCCCCAAGGCGTCCAGGCGGGGTCATATGTTTATGATCATAAAACAAAGCAAGTGCCTTGATGGGCGGCAAACTATCTGCTTTATCTTGTAAAAACAGATCCTGAAACTGGGTTTTCATGCGATCTTGCAGAGCCAGGGCACGCGCTGAACTTGGAAAGGCTTTGACGGCCGTCTTCATCAAATTAAATGCCTCATTGTAACGCCCTTTGGCCAGATGTAGATCGGCTAGCCGGTACAGGACTTCCAATTCAATATCATCGCCGCGCCAGACGATCGACAATCGCTCCAATATATCAATGCCCGCGTCTGATTTCAGCTCTCCGGTACGTAGTCTCAGGTCCGTTAAATGAAACACAGCTTTCGCGGTGACCGGGCGAATGTCAGCTTTGGTCGCATCTGCATAGAGTTGCAGGGCCTCGCGAGGTCGGTTCTGCAACTCCATCAACCGCCCTTCCAAGAAGCGGCTCATTGCGGTTTGCAACGGCGTAAGACCTTCCTTGGGCATATTGTCGAGTTCGGATCCCGCGAGAATGGGATTTTTCTTTTCAATAGCGACATCCGCGCCGACAAGGCGAAACATTGCCTGTTGATTTGGCAGGTAAGACTTAATGACCGGTTCGCCGCGCTTCATCTCGGCCAGTGACCGATCAAACTTCTTCAATTTGTAAGCCGCAACGCCTCTCCATAGGGAGGCATGCTTGTTATTTACCAGATCATTGGTCTTAAGATCTTCTCCTGCCTTTTTGTAACGCCTTAACAATACATTGGCCATACCTCGCAGGAGCCGGAAGACCGGGTCCTTAAGGACTTCTTCATCTTCACTTGCGGTAATTGCCAGCATGCCAAGCGCCTCTGGGGCCAATCCGCGTGATAGCCAATGCTGTGCCAGATCAAGCCGTGCCCGTCGCTGAGCACGTCCACTATTGCTAACAATCTTTTTTTCAAGATCAAAGCTCCGCGCAATGAATTTACCAAGGTCGCGGCTAGCAGCATTGTTAAAAATAAGTTTGCGGGCCTGAATACGCCGTTTGCTATGAGGTTTATCAGCCTCAGAGATGACTTTTTGAAGATCACCCGACAGATATAAGCCATCGACACCGCTTATTTTGAGACCTTGATCTGAATTCGTCACGCGCAAGCTGTCAGACAAAGGCCGAACAACGATCCCGTGAATAGTCTGAAACAGTTGAAACTCCACATGATCATGTATCTTTTTCACACTTTTGGCAGGCCCCTTGCTGGTTCGAACCAGCAGATCATCCCCACTAAGTCGATCTTTGATCTGGTGCAGACGTCCCTTTGATGAGGTCGCAATATAGACTTCTTCAACGCCCGCACTACTAACCCGCTTGACTGGATTAAACTTCTTTGAACTGCCTGTCACAAGGTCGCCAATACTGATATTCCAATTGGTATTTCGTTGTGAAACCGACGACAGCCACGGGCCGGAAAGATGAAATTCAAACAACTGGCTCTTATCTAGCCAACTGTGGCGAATATCATTAACGATCCCGCCGAGCTGCGTTTTCACCCCTGTAAGATCAATTTTCTTTGCACTATCCAACAAGATCCACAACGTCTCATTGCGCTGAAATATCGCCGCGGCTACTTTTTCTTTCTCAAATGGAAAGCGAAGCTGTACGCTATTTTCATTGCGTACGATCTCAATTCCATTGCTGTTCTGCTTGGGGGCTGAGGGTTTATCAGCATTTGCTGCCTGCTGTTTGGCAAGTGGATTAAAGCCCCCCCGAGGCACAGTTTTTATTTGAGGCACTACGCCATTGGCAGGCACACTTGTCTTCGCGTCCGGGATGTTCGCAGCCGGATCAGGAGCTTTTTGCGCTGTCTCGCGCACAGGCGAACCAGAGAGGCGGGCCCCGTCTATCACCACAGTTCCAGGTAATTTGGGGACATCGCCAGAAGGACTTTTCGCAGATACCACAGGGGCTTTGGAAGCAATTGACATTCCCTTCTTTGGAGTATTATTCACCGTCCCCGTTTTAGGTTTTGGCTGTTCGTCGATCTTTTTGATGTCTTGTCTAGAACGCGCTGGCAGCGGTGGTGAAAGCTTCTTTGTTTGTGTCTGCTTCTGTTTCAGGCGAGTTGGCAAAACCTTTGGCTGGGTAGGCGGGGTTACAGACGTGTTGTTCCCCTGCGTCTCGATAGCAGGCAATGAAACTTCTTCCATTTTCTGGAGGCCATGCCCCCCACTATCTGGTGCGGTCGCGGCATAAAGTTTTTGCTCGATTTTGGACAGTTTCAATGGCTTGTTGATGGTCAAGTCGACAACGTAATTCTGCCCCTCGCGAAATGCGCGCACCTTTGTGCCTTTGGCCACCTGCATGACGATCTTTAAGCTTTTAGGCCCCAGCACATGCATTATGCGCTTGAGGTTTGGCGGCGGATTAATTTTAAGATGAGCTAAATCGGGAATGGCGCGTCCGCCAAACAAGATGATGACATCGTTTCCCTTGCGCGTGAACTGAGCAGTTACAAACCTGCTCCAGTTAAAAGAAATACGATGAAAGGTTGGTTGTTCAGCATGATGAACTTCAACCAGCAATGGATCCGACTGTAGCGCTTCTTGACGAGCCTGCTCCTCGGCAGCTAAACGCGCGGTCTCGACGGCTTTGGCCAGCTTGTCGACAATATCTTGCGGGATGCCGGGTGGACGCCCTCTCCAGCTTTTTGACAAAAAATCAACAATGAGATAATTGCCGGCCTTTAGCACGCTCACTTTAAAGTCCCGCACCATAGCAAATCGCAGTCCGTAACCATCAGGATCACGGCGCGCAATAGTCAAGATATTAGGGAGCTTGGCAGCCACATTGCCAAGCTCGACAGCAACAGATTTTTTAAATTTGAGAACGAAGACAGTCGAGATGGTTTTCGAAGAATATTCTGGCAGCTGCTCAAAGCTGAAAACAAGACGGGTAAAACCCTTTTTCTTGCGAACTTCCAACGAGGCTTCATGATCACCAGCCCACCCTGGAACCGCACTCAACGATATCACAAGGGTCGCCAGCAAAATGAGAAAGCTGTTCTGGGCGTATTTCCGGTCGACATTCATCAGGTGCATGTACCCATCAAGGTGCTTGTTAATCGGAAAACCACGCCACTGAATATGACAAGCACGTCATTCGAATCACCTGTAAGTCTAGTCCTATGGTGGCTAGTGGCAAGTTAATCGCAACATAATCTGCTCATTCTCACGAAGTTATTACCGAATAAATGTCAATCATGTCCCAAAAACCACATCTGGATTTATGACAAACAATTTCGCTAATTACCGTTTATTTTGGGAAGATTATCGAGGTTTTTCTCGGTAAATTTTTGCTGCGTAATGCCGGCAAGAGAAATAGTCATCTCACGGGCTTTCGCCGGGGCCATGGCCGCTAAAATAGCAGACATGGCCTGCGGTTTCATATTTTTCATGATCCCCAAAAGTACTTTTTTATCGAGTTCATTAAAAATGCGTGCCGCCCCTTTGGGCTTCATAGAAGAATACATCTTGACCAGCATGGCAAATTGCGTCTTTTTTTCCGCTTTTTGCACTTTCGCAAAGCGCTGAATTTTTGAATCGAGTTTCTTTAGCATGGCGATTCTTTGATCAACACGCTTTCCCGCTGCCCTGATCAAATTGAGGCGCAGCCCAAGTTCTTTTTCGCGGGCATCAAGTTGTTCACGCCGCTTGGAAAGGCTCGTTAGCAAATTAATTTCGGCTTTGGATCGATGATCATCGCGAGTAAGGCTTACTATGTCTTTCGGCGGAGCCTTCTTGGCCCCAATCCGCTTAGCTGCCAAACCCGCATCTTTCACCTTCGACTTGTCCTTGGAACTGTCGCGAGGAGCATCAGGTATTGCCTTGGCAATAGAAGGTGCTGCCCCCGTCATCATGTTTTTATCGCCCAGTAGCAACCCCGCCATTTTCAAGGACAGCAAGGAAAAGGCGGCAAGAGCAACAAGAGGTAAAAACCGGATCGTTTTCATCAAATTATTCCCTTTGCATCCACCATCAAACCTTCAGAAGATTGCTTGCCCTGCGGCGCTGTATCAACATCCAGATCTTCGAAACCAAGCATGGTGTTACGTAGATCGTTGGCCGTCTCTACGACCCTATTGTTGGTATTTTGCAAGCCTGTTGATCTGCGCTCATGTTGGCTCGCCTCCCCGTGCCCAATCATAATGACAAGCTTGCTCATGGTTTGTTCGGCACTTTCTATTTCACCTTTTAAAAGACGGTTCATGTTACGTCCCTTGTCGATTTGCCCAGCAAGCTCTTCACCCGAATCTTGAACGGTTGCACGTAAACCCTGAATGGCCTTGTCAGCCTTGGCAGTGGCCACCGACAGCTCACGGATAAACTGATGCATACCTTTTTGCTCATCGCGCAAACGCTCCAGTTTTTGATTGACGCTGATACAGTAGAAAATCGTTGCGACCAAAAGGGTCGACAGTAGTCCTTCAACGATTAATCCAAGAGAGCCTTCAATCATGATATCACCCGCGATCCTGTTATTTTCTGTTTGATACAATGAAAGGAGTCGTGATCAAGTGCAAGGCAGCGTTTTTTGAGCACTCGCACGAGGAGAATTTAAAGCGCTCCATCAATGCCTTCGTCCTGTACACCAATGCCGCGATTAAGGCGAACAGCAACATGGCCGTTTTTGCTACCCATGATCCCCTCACCCAAAGCGATATTTCCACTCTTGATAGAAATGGGATCATTTGGCGCACACTCCAGCATAACGGTCTCTCCAACTTGCAATTTCATTAATCGTTGCAAGGGCATGCTCATCTCGGACAAGATCGCCTCAACAGGCAATTCTGTGTTCCAGATCTCATGGGCCAGATGCTCTTCCCAGATTGTGTCATTACCCAATTTCTCCCCCATGAACCCTTGCAGCAAAAGCTCACGGATAGGTTCCAGGGTCGAGAGAGGCAACACCACTTCAATACGACCGCCACGATCCTCCATATCTATCCGAAGCTCGACCCGGATGGCGGCATTTGATTCTCTGGCAATAGTCGCGAAACGTGGGTTGGTCTCGAGGCGGTCAAGGTCGAATTTGACTGGTGACAGTGGCCGAAAAGCGTTCTCGGTATCTTCCAGTACGACCTCGATCATACGTTTGACGAGATTTGTTTCGATCGTTGTATATGGTCGACCCTCAATGCGAATAGCATCAGATCCGCGCCCCCCCAACAACACATCAACAATAGAATAAATCAGGTTGGACTCAACCGTTACCATGCCAAAATTATCCCATTCCCTGGCATGAAACACCGCCAGCATGGCAGGCAGAGGAATAGAATTCATATATTCGCCAAAGCGAATTGTAGTGATCGAATCGAGGGTAACTTCTACATTATCCGACGTGAAGTTCCGCAGGCTTGTCGTCAGCAACCGCACCAACCGGTCAAAGATAATTTCGAGCATTGGCAAACGCTCATACGACACAATTCCCGAATTCAAAATTGCTTTTATGCCGGTCAGATCTTTGTCGTCACCCTCACTTGCCTTAAATCCCAAAAGGCTGTCGATCTCACCTTGGGAAAGCAATCTGGCAGCTCGCTCACTTGAGCTTTCATCCATTCCACCGTCAACCAGTGACGCCCATTGAGCGGCCACATCATCCCCGCCTCCCTCGCCATCCCCCTCAATACCAAGATCGGCACCCCACGACGCAGCGAGGTCATCCTGGCCACCTTCATCATCTTCAAGGCCAGTATCGGCACCCCAGGAAGAAGCGAGATCATCTTGATCTCCTCCCTCTTTCTTGATGCCTATATCACCATCATCATCGAGGCCCATATCAGCCCCCCATGCATCTGCCAAATCATCCTGGTTTCCATCACCACCTGAAGTCATCAATCTGATCTCCTATTCCCAACCCTGTCTTTTTCGATTCATCGATCAAAGGGCTACTGGATGATAATTTCCTTAAACAAAACACGCTTTATTTCGGCAGGATGAATAGTGATATTGATCCGCCGCATCAGTTCGTTTTTGAGGCGATACACCCCTGCTGATCCTTCCAGATCGGAGCGCCGCATTTCGCGCAGATAAATTTGAAACATGTCCTGAATACGTGGCATTTTCGGCGTCAGCGCATCAATATTCTCCTGGCTGTCTGCCTCAATAGCAATTTTCAATTTAAGATATTGTGGCCGCTTGCGCCCGGATGCCAGATTGACCACCATTTCTGGAATATCGAAGTAAATCGATGGCGCTTGAGATTTAGACGTTTGATCACTCATCGGGGCGCCGCCAAACATCCCCATAAAATAGGCTCCGCCAGCTCCACCAGCAAGCACCACAACAGCACCGACTATGATCATCATCATCGGGAGTTTCTTTTTGCCATCACTTACGGCATTTTCCACACCATCGCCGGTTTCTTCATCGCTGACTTCATCTGTCTTCGCCATGGCACTTCTTCTCCTGGAGCCTTGATTGTATCACTACACGCAACGCGATCTTGTCCTAATCCACTCGGCTATTTTTGCCGCCCAAACAGTTAACCCTTTATTACCAAACTACTTTATGCGGCAGATATTGCCGGGAAAAAATTGCCCCAAGCTCTAAATTTCCCATTGGGATAAATTGCAACACATTGTAATTATTCACATTTTTACTGGCACGTCTTATGCACAATGATCATGGTTAATGTTGACCTTCCAATTTAGTGACGCTGCTCCATCAAAACGGGCGTGCTAAATTTAAACCAAGCGGTGCATGTCTTATGGAAAATACGATTCTCGTTTCTTTGTCGCGGCAATTAACCTTGCAACGAAAAATGGACGTTATCGCCAACAATATGGCCAACATGAATACGCCGGGCTTCAAAAGTGACGAATTGAAATTCGAAGAATTTTTGCCAGCCGTTGCCCGCGTCGAAGGATTTAACGGAGCGGATAAACAGGTGAAGTTTGTCACCGACCCACATATGGTCCGCAATATGGCCGCCGGTGCTGAACGCCAAACGGGACGTGAGCTTGATGTTTCGATTGGAGAAGGTGGCTGGATGGTCGTCAATGCCCCGCAAGGCGAGCGCTTCACCCGAAATGGCCAGTTAAAGCTCTCTGGAGATGGCACGCTTGTCACGTCCGAAGGCTACCCCGTACTTGGGGAAAGCGGCGAGATTACTTTTGATCCGGGCGAGACCAGCATCGTCATTGGCAAGGATGGTACCATCTCAACTTCTCAGGGCACCAAAGACAAGCTGCGAATTGTCGAGTTTAAAGACCTGCAAGCAATGAGCAAGCAAGGCAATAGCCTCTACAATAGTGAAGAAACACCCGTCAACGGTGAGCGTATCACCGTCACTCAGGGCGCTTATGAAACATCTAACGTCCAACCTATGAAGCAGATGACGCAGATGATTGAAACAGTCCGTGCCTATTCCTCCATCGCAAAGTTGGTTGAAGCTGTGGATGAGACTAGAGGCAAGGCCATTCAGCAGTTGGGTCGCCCCGAAAACTAGAGCTCCCCATCACTGACATTTCGCACGCATGATATAAGATAGAAAGAATAACAAGATGAGATCACTACAGACCGCAGCAACCGGCATGCATGCTCAAGAACGCAATGTCGAGGTTATCTCCCACAATATCGCCAATATGCGCACCACCGGCTATAAACAGATCCGTGCCGAATTTCAGGACCTTCTTTATCAGGACCTGCGCCGGGTTGGTTCCAGTAGCTCGGAAAATGGTACAAAAGTTCCCACTGGTATCCAGATCGGCTACGGGGTCAAAACAGCTGCCACTTCACGCATCATGAGCCAGGGCAGTCTGCAATCGACCGAAAAAGACTATGATGTAGCGATCCGAGGGGAAGGCTTTTTGCGTATCGCCCTGCCCGATGGGCAAACAGGCTATTCACGTGATGGCTCCCTTGAACTAGATGCCAGTGGCAATCTTGTTACCCTTGATGGCTATCTTGTCGAACCAACGATCACAGTACCAAATAATGCGAAATCATTTTCCATCAGCAAAGGAGGTGTTGTCGAGGTGACCCTTGATGGTCAAACAGCGCCAACCAGCCTGGGCACGATCCAAATTGCCCGCTTTGTCAACAAGTCAGGTCTTTCAAGCATTGGCGACAATCTCTATCTGGAGACAGCTGCCAGCGGCGAGCCTGTTGTTGGCAACCCGGGAGATGATGGTTTTGGAACAACAATGCAGCGCTTCTTGGAAGCCTCGAACGTCAACGCTGTGGCAGAACTTTCTGATCTAATCGCCGCGCAGCGCGCCTATGAAATGAATGCCAAGGTCATCAGTTCATCTGATGAGATGATGCAGACAACTTCGAATATCCTTCGATAGAGCAAGTGGGGAATAAACAATGATTAGCTCGGTTTATAAATTGCGTTCGCGGTGGTTTCGGAATGAGTTCGTTTATCCGCTTGTTGTGACTATCGCGATGGCCGGATTTTTACCAAACTTGGCGCATGCGTTGTCTCTGGAGCCGCAACTCAATGAGAAGGTGACCGTAAAGGGCCATCTCGTAACCCTTGCCGACCTTTTTAATCATGCTGGCCTTAATGGTCATACGGCTCTGTTCCGCTCGCCTGATCCAGGCACAACTGGCAATATTTCCGTTCAGCGCATAATTTCTGCGGCCCAAAAATATGGGCTCAACATTCCTCATCGCCCCAGTTTTTCAATCGTTACCATTTCGCGATCCAGTCGGGTCATCGAACTTGACGTTCTCAAAGACGTGATCCGTGACCGCGTTGAAGAAAATAGCCCGGTGACGAACGAAAAGAGCAAGCTGGTCATAACATTCAGGAACAAAACAAAAGATATCCATATTGATGCAGCATTGCAAGGAGAGCTTGCATTATCGAGCTTTGATTGGTCAGCGCGATCACGGCGTTTTACAGCTCGCTTTTCCGTGTCTGGCAGTGAGCCAATTGTTCTCAAGGGAACTGCCAGGCTGATGGTGAAAGTTGCTGTGGCCAAAAGCAATATCGCCAGAGGCATCACATTGACCCGTGGTGATCTGGAACTCAAGCTGGTGCGATCGGCTGGCCGCCGTGCCGGGCGTTATAGCACCATAGGCGAAATGATTGGCCTCTCGAGCAAACGCACGTTGCAAGCTGGCAAGCCTATCAATATCAATGATCTGGAAGCACCCAGGCTGATCCTTAAAAATCAGCTGGTGACCATTTTACTGGAAGCTCCTGGTCTTATCATTCGCGCCGAAGGTAAAGCCCTTGCCAATGCGTCAAAGGGAGAGGCCGTTAAAGTGCTCAACACCCAGTCTAAACGAATTATCCACGCAACGGCCAAAGCGCCTGGACTTGTATCCGTTTCACTGAAGCAATCCTTTGGTTCTGGTAGTTGATCAGCTGAGTTGACAAGTTATTCAATGTTGAAAAGGTTCAAGCATATCGTGATGAATGTAAAGTTATTTACAAGCCTCCCCCTATTGGTCCTGTTAATGTCGGGTCTGATGGGATGCAGCAGTATGGATCGATTGTCCGAAATTGGCAAAGCGCCACCACTGTCGAAAATCAGCAATCCGGTGCATCAACCAGGCTATCGTCCGGTCAGCCTGCCGATGCCTATCCCCGAAAAAGCCTCATATAATGATAATTCTTTGTGGCGCAATGGATCTCGCTCGTTCTTCAAAGACCAAAGGGCCATGAAAGTTGGTGATATTCTCACGGTCGTGGTGGAGATTACCGACAAGGCAACCATCAGTAATAAAACGTCTCGCGACCGCACGTCGACGAAAAATCTTGGGATTGATAATCTTGGTGGATTGGAAGCACTTGCTGCAAAGGTTTTGCCATCTGGAGTAGATACTTCAAAACTGGTTGGCATTAATTCAACGACTGCCAATGCGGGGACCGGATCGGTAAACAGGTCAGAAAAACTCGTCACTAAAATCGCCGCCATCGTGACGCAAAAATTGCCCAATGGCAATCTGGTCATTGAAGGGCGCCAGGAAGTGCGTGTCAATTACGAAGTCCGTGAAATGATGATTGCCGGCATTGTGCGTCCGGAAGATATCTCAGCGCAAAACCGCATTGATATTTCTAAGATTGCAGAAGCACGGGTTTCGTATGGCGGTCGAGGTCATATAACAGATGTGCAAAGGCCTCCGGTTGGTCAAGCTGTGCTTGATGTCCTGCTTCCCTTCTAGCAAAGCAATATAAATAAAAAAGGCACCCTGGGGGTGCCTTTTTTATGTAACGGTCATCTTGTTCATTCTATTCAAGCAGGTGACCTACTTAGTTGCGAAAAATGCGCTCTTTTCGTTCATGACGCTCTTGCGCCTCAATACTTAAAACAGCAATTGGTCTAGCATCCAAACGTCGAAGACCAATTGGCTCACCAGTTTCCATACAATAGCCATAACTACCATCTTCGATGCGCTCGATCGCTTCGTCAATTTTGCAGACCAGCTTGCGCTGCCGATCACGAGCACGAAGCTCTAGCGTTTTATCGGTTTCAGCTGAAGCCCTGTCAGCATCATCCGAATGTTGACTGCTGTCTTCATGCAGATATTGTAAAGTATCGCGATTGGCTTTCAGGATATCGTCTTTCCAATCCTGCAGTTTTTTCTCGAAATACGCCAATTGACGGGCGTTCATGAATTTTTCACTCTCGGACGGGACATAGCCATCCAGATTTATTGTTTTCTTCTTCGCATTCTTTGTTTCAACTTTTCGCAGCATGATCATTCTCCTTGGCATCATGGTGTTACCCATCACTTCAAGACCCTGTAATTACGCTCAACAATTATAACTCATCATCCCGGACGCCAGATAACGGCAAATCTTGCTCAAATAGCAGCTTTATATCCAGAGCGTTTCTAATTGCCCATCTTGAAATTGGCAATAACCAAATTGGCAATTTGAGTTTCTTAACGTCCTTCTCTGACAGAAAGAACAAAAAACTGGGCAATATTGTGTAGGGATTGGGATAATATGAGGGCCATGACGTAGTCAATCAATCACCGTCGGCAAAGTTAACCAGTTAAACAATGCCTTAGACCTTGATTAACGCCGGTTTTGTTCAAACTTTGCTAACTCGACGCGGGCGCGAAGTTCGATGTGATCAAGCACATTCATCAAGTCGGGATTACCAAGATTCTGCCGTTGCTTATCCACAAGCGATGCCAAATGCAGTAGTTTTTGCCGCGACACCTGACCAGATAAGACATCAATTTTGAGATTATCCAGCAAATCCAGCGTATCATGACCAAGACTTACAGCGGCGCTTCTTTGTCGCTCCTGATCATCCCCTTGCACCGCCAATAATGCTGAGACATCGCCAATGGGTATAGATGTAGCCACATGGGTAGAGGGGGCAGTCTGTGATGCTGACGAATGAGGTTCTAGGCTGAACACACCTTCGGCGCTGGGTGAACGCGCGCTTTTTGTTGATTTGCGCACACCATTGACTGGCTTGTTTTGCATGATCCTCATTGCCTACCCCCGAAGTTGCATGAATGACTGCTTTATCCCGGTCAGAATTGCCGGATCACATTAACAGCAGGTAAAAGACAGGTAATTTTTGCCGCCCAACGGGCAGTCCTAACCGGCCATGATCATCTCAAAAAGACGTCACCTCATTTAATTCTATATATATCAAGATCTTATACATAAATTCAGAACTGGCACGTTCCTTGTAAACAAGTACACTAATAAACATAACTTATTATTTTGTTGGAGTGTTGCTTCGTGCGAACCAAAGAGTTTTCGTTAAAATCCCTGATGGCCAAATTGTTTTTGTTTTTTGGCATTGTCACTTTTTCCACAGCCTTGTTGATGGTTATCTATGCTCCGGTAGTCAATGCGGCTTCGAGGATCAAAGATCTTGTGGACATTGAGGGTATTCGCGAAAACCAATTAGTGGGCTATGGTCTCGTCGTGGGTCTCAACGGCACCGGCGACACACTGAATAACTCCCCCTTCACCCGCCAAAGCCTTGTGTCCATGCTTGAGCGACTTGGTGTCAATACGCGTGATACCAATCTGCGGACCAAGAATGTCGCAGCCGTCATGGTCACAGCCAACCTACCCCCGTTCTCTACTCAAGGTACACGTATCGACATTACTGTCAGCGCTCTTGGTGATAGCAAAAGCTTGCAAGGCGGCACTTTGCTGGTGACGCCTCTAAAAGGCGCAAATGGCGAGGTTTATGCTGTTGGACAAGGATCAGTGGCGATTGCTGGATTTAAAGCGGAAGGCAAAGCAGCTTCCATTACACGCGGCGTGCCAACTGTCGGGCGGATATCAAATGGCGCAATCATAGAGCGCGAAATCAAGCACACACTTGGCAAGCAGAACAGTCTGCGATTAGCATTGCGCAATCCGGATCTTACTACAGCTCGTCGCATAGCACTTGCAATCAATGCTTTTACCGGTGGTAGTTTGGCAAAGGCCATCGATCCATCTACCGTGCGACTGCATTTAAATCCAAAAGACTCGCTCAATCTAATCTCGCTACTGACTGAGATCGAACAGATTTTTGTTGAACCAGATCAAAAAGCGCGGGTCGTTATAGATGAGCGGACCGGCATTATTGTCATGGGCCGGAATGTTAAAGTCTCCACCGTTGCGGTTGCTCAAGGAAATCTGACCGTCACGATATCGGAGAAGCCGCTTGTTTCACAGCCAGAGCCATTTAGCGATGGGGTGACCAAGGTTGTCCCTCGGACCAATGTGACAGTTGATGACGAAGGTGATCGCAAGCTCGGCATCATACGCTCTGGCATAAACCTGCGTGAACTTGTGAATGGTCTCAATGCGCTTGGTATTGGCCCACGAGACATGATTTCTATTTTGCAGGCCATCAAGGCCGCTGGCGCATTACAAGCTGAAATTGAGGTTCTATAATAATGGCAATTGATACCCTGCCCTCTTCATTGACAACTGGCGCGCCTTCCTTAAGGCCAGGCAACCTGTCTGGATTGTCCAAGGATAATCAAGCAGCACGCAAGGCAGCAGAAGAATTCGAGCAGACATTCTTGACCACCATGATGGAAAGCATGTTTGCCGGTGTCGAAACAAGCGCCCCTTTTGGTGGCGGACATGCCGAACAACAGTTTCGATCAGTATTGCTTGGTGAGTATGCAAAAGATATGGCCAAAACCGGCGGTATCGGCATTGCAGACGAGGTATATCGAGAAATCCTGGCAATTCAGGAAGGTAAAGTATGAT
>JAJRQA010000232.1 GCA_024280475.1 Alphaproteobacteria bacterium | reverse complement strand
TTTTATTTCAATCCGTTTATCCGGTTGATCTGGCTTGGTTGCCTGATCATGGCGCTGGGTGGTCTGGTGTCTTTGTCTGATCGGCGCTTGCGCATTGGCGCGCCGAAACTGGCGAAGAAATCGCCAGTAGCTGTGCCAGCGGAGTAGGGGAGTGCGATGAAAAAAAATACGCTTGGTGCCTTCTTGATGCTCGCAGCTTTGGTTATGCTCTCGCCTTTTCAGGCGATGGCAGTCGAACCAGATGAAATATTGAGTGATCCAAAGCTTGAGGCGCGGGCCCGCGAAGTGTCGGTCAATCTGCGCTGTCTGGTTTGCCAGAATCAGTCGATCGATGACAGTAATGCCGCACTTGCCAAAGATCTGCGGGTGCTGGTGCGTGAGCGATTGACCAAAGGCGATACAAATGAGCAGGTTATCTCCTATATTGTTGATCGCTTTGGAGAATATGTGCTGCTGAAACCACGCATGGCTCTGCATACAATGGTTTTGTGGTTTGGTCCCTTGGCACTCTTGCTGCTGGCTGGTGGGTATTTCTATATGAATTTGCGCGCCCGACCTGCCGCGAGTGTTAGCGGTGCTTCTGCGCCTATGGTGGAGGCTTTGTCGCGCGAAGAACAAGCGGCATTGGACAAGTTGATGGACAAGGATTAAAGCCGATATTGCACGCTTTTTGAGATGAAGAAGGGAAGGCTGGATCAGCCTCCCCTTTTTATTGTCATGACCTTAATGTCGATGGAAGGTTCCCCCGTTCATCGGCGAGTTTTCTTTGGGAGAGTGCAGGGCGCTCAATTATGGTTTCATATCCGAGGGCAATGGTGGTGCCTCGGTCATTACGAGAATAGAAATACGCCGATTGGCCGCAAGAAATGGATCTTCTGGAAACAGCGGGTCACTGTCTGCTTTGCCGGCAACCGTGAAAAAACGATTATGGGGCATGCCGGCACCAGCCATGATTTTGCGCGCTGACCTTGCCCGGTCACTCGACAGATCCCACAAAGTATAGTCAGATTGACCATAGAGTTTGGTGGCATC
The DNA here is from genome assembly GCA_024280475.1 of Alphaproteobacteria bacterium. GTDB lineage: Bacteria > Pseudomonadota > Alphaproteobacteria > Rhizobiales > JAKIUO01 > JAKIUO01. The sequence goes on along the minus strand of JAJRQA010000232.1, from coordinate 23,831 downwards.
TGTGTGGCCGGTAATGGCGATGCGGTTTGGCATCTTGCGCAGCACGGGTACCATTTTGGCCAGCAATCTGTGAGTGCGTGGATAAGGTTCGCTGGAGCCTTGTGGAAACATCGAGCGACCATCCTGATCGATCAGCTGTATATGCAGCCCTTCGGGGGTCACCTCGATCATGATATTATCTGATATTTCGAGGATTTCCGGCATCTCTTCAAAAGCCTGACGCAAGGATGCAGCGGCGAGTGCGAACTGCTTTGTTTGCCTGATTTCGTTGCGTTCTATATCGTGTGTGTTGGCTTCTGGACCTTGTTTGGAGCGCTCATCCTGCCTGACACTATCATAGTCACTGTCTTTGCTTTCATCGGCAATTGAGCTAACAGATTTGACATATTCGCGAATGGGGGCGCCTTCGATTTCGATCATGCCAGCTTTGCGAGCAACTTCGCGCACGCCAAAGGCTTCACGCATGGAGCCAGCGACTACCTGCAGTTTTTCCTTGTCCTGAATTGAAAAAGAAATAATCAGCACAAAAAAGCACACAAGGAGTGACATGAGATCCGCAAATGTCACCAGCCATTCTGGCAGGCCACTTGGACAATCACACTTGGCTTTGGCCATTAACTCAACTCCATTCAACAATCACTTATTCGAATTCTTTGCGACTTAACCTGCAGCCATTTCCATCTCCGCCAAATGGCGTTCTTTTTCAGGTAGATAGGCCAGCAGCATTTCTTTTATCAGCTGAGGAGAGCGATTGGCTCGCAAATGAGATACGCCGTCAATGGTCAGGGTCTGATTGACTTCTTCGTGCTTGCTTTTGGTGGCCAGCTTGTCGGAAATCGGTAGTGCGATAACGTTGGCAATTATAGCGCCATACAGAGTTGTCAGCAGGGCAACAGCCATGGACGGGCCGATAGCCGAGGGATCATCCATAGTGGAGAGCATCTGTACAAGACCAACAAGAGTGCCGATCATGCCAAATGCGGGGGCGGCATCACCAAGTTGTTTATAAATTCTGGAGGCTTCGCTAAGGCGTTCAAGATAGAGGTCTCGTTCGCGCTCCAGGATGCCGACCAGCATCTCTTCTTCATAGCCATCGGCGACCATCTGCGAACCTTTTTTCAATATAGCGTCGCTAATTTCGGCATTTTCAAGCGCTAACGGACCGTCTTTGCGGATCAGTTCAGCCAGTTCAACAATATTATCGATTTTGTCTTTAGGAGTGGATTTTTTGTGGGTGAAAGCAATTTTAGCTCCCATCGCGAGTGCAGAGGCGACATTTGCGAGGGGAAACCGCATGACGGTAACGGACAATCCGCCCCCAACAACAATTAGAAAAGAGGGGACATTGACAAATGTACCAAAATCGCCGCCAAGAAAGATGGCAATAAGAATAACGATGATCCCGGCGGCAGCGCCGACAATTGTTGCAAAATCCATAATTCACCCAACCCAATACATATTTAAGCGTTACATTTCTGGTGTGTTTGAAAGTATTAAACAGCAGTAAGGTTAAATCTTCGTTGAAACCTAACGATAAAAAAGCAATAAGCCCTTATATTAGTGATGAAAATTACGTGATCACCGGAAATGGTGACGAGGGCAGTAGATCTTGACATCACTTATCATTTGTCCTTGGCGATCAGAGCGGCTACACAGTCACTTCGAAACAAATATGTGAATGAAAGAGCGTGGAATTTCCTATGGCAACCCCCCAATATGTTTATGTTCTGGATGGACTTTCCAAAACTTACCCCGGCGGTAAAAAAGTCCTTGATAATGTGCGGCTATCGTTTTTGCCGGATGCAAAAATTGGTGTGGTTGGCACCAACGGCTCTGGTAAATCGACCCTTTTGAAAATCATGGCGGGCATGGACACTGAATTTAACGGTGAAGCCTGGTCGGCAGAGGGCATTAAAGTTGGCTATCTGCCTCAAGAGCCCCAGCTGGATGACGGTTTGGATGTGCGCGGCAATGTGATGCTCGGCGTATCTGAGAAAAAAGCCAAGCTTGATCGGTTCAATGAACTGGCCATGAACTATAGCGATGAAACGGCTGATGAGATGGCGCAATTGCAAGACGAGATCGATGCTCATGATCTGTGGGATCTGGATACCCAGGTTGAACAGGCAATGGACGCTTTGCGCTGCCCTGAACCAGAAGCGGCTGTCGACAAATTGTCAGGTGGCGAAAAACGCCGCGTTGCTCTTTGCGCGCTGTTGTTGTCAAAGCCCGACATGCTGTTGCTCGATGAGCCGACCAACCATCTGGACGCTGAGACCGTGGCCTGGCTTGAGCATTTTTTGCAAGGCTTCAAGGGCTGTATTGTATTGGTCACTCATGACCGTTATTTCCTCGATAATCTGACGACCTGGACGCTGGAGCTGGATCGCGGACAAGGCGTCCCCTATGAGGGCAATTATTCGTCCTGGCTGGAGCAAAAGGCCAAGCGCCTGGAGCAAGAGGGCCGCGAGGACAAATCCAAGCAGCGCACTCTGGAGCGCGAACTGGATTGGATAAGGGCCAGCCCCAAAGCCCGTCAGGCCAAGAGTAAAGCGCGTATCAACGCCTATGAAGAGCTGCGCGATCGAGCGGAAATGGACAAGGTTGCCAGCATGCAGATCACTATTCCACCGGGCCCGCGGCTTGGCGGCATCGTGGTGGAAACGCAAAATCTCAATAAGGGCTTTGAAGACAAGCTGCTGATTGGGGATCTGTCGTTTCGATTGCCGCCCGGCGGCATTGTCGGGGTGATCGGTCCCAACGGGGCAGGTAAAACCACCCTGTTTCGCATGATCACCGGTCAGGAAGAGCCAGATGGTGGCACCTTGACAGTCGGTGAGACGGTGAAGCTTGGCTATGTCGACCAAAGCCGGGATGCTCTTGAGGCGAACCACAATGTTTGGGAAGAAGTTTCCGACGGCAATGACATGATCATGCTGGGCAAACGAGAAGTACCGTCGCGTGCTTATGTAAGCTGGTTTAATTTCAAGGGATCTGATCAGCAAAAGAAGGTCGGACAGTTATCGGGTGGTGAACGAAACCGCGTACATTTGGCCAAGATGCTCAAGCAGGGCGCCAATCTTTTATTGCTCGATGAACCAACCAATGATCTGGATGTGGAGACCTTGTCAGCGCTTGAAGCGGCGCTCGAAGATTTTCCTGGTTGTGCCGTTATCATTTCGCATGACCGCTTTTTCCTTGACCGTATCGCCACCCATATACTGGCCTTTGAGGGGGATAGTCATGTGGAATGGTTCGAGGGAAATTTCGCCGATTATGAAGAAGATAAAAAGCGTCGTCTTGGCGATGATGCTGTGGAGCCACATCGCATAAAATTCAAAAAATTCGAGCGATAATTAATATATTCGTTTGCACTTATATAGCCCCCAATAGTGGTTGTAAAAGCCGTTATTGGGGGATTTTTTTTGTTTTTTGTTCAAAATGAGTTGATATTTCGAGCCGTAAAATATGCTCACCGCACGGATTTCGTTAATTGGGTTTTATCTTCGTTAATGATTGGGGTGCTCTAAGAAAGGATGTGCTCGAATCATTTTGTTTGTTTCCTTGCCCGATTTCATATGTCCCGTTGCACCTAGTTGTTCGTTCTTCTCGATTGAAACAATTTTGCTATGGGGTTCTTTATGGCTTGCTGCAAACGCTGGCTCATCGCCGTGTTGTCCCTGCCTATTCTAGTGATTTTTGCCTTGATCGGGCAAAGTGCCAGTGTTTTTGCACAGGCCGATATTGGTCTTGCGATCTTGCAGGACAGTATGGACCCGGTCGTCGTGCAAGGTGAAGTTACCTATGGGGTGCGGGTCTTTAACTATGGTGACAAGCCGGCTGAAAAAGTGCGGGTTATCCTACCCATCCCCGACGAGCTTGAATTTATCTCTGTTTCTCCTGCTGCCCAGTGCGCTCATAATGGCGCGACAAAGCGTGTCGAGTGTGATTTTGGCACCATGGCTTCTGGACTCGAAAAGCCCATGGATATCCACGTAAAAGTCAAACGAAACGGCAAAACGGCGATAAGCCTGAGGCTTGGTGCACAAGCGAGCACAACCTCTGTGGAGCTTATTACCCAAAATAACCAGCAAAGCGAAATAACCACTCTCCTGGGTGGTTCATCCAAAGAATTTGATATTGGTATTTCTCGATTGGACGAAGAGGTGGGGCAGGCTGACACCGAGGTGCGCTCATTTGAGATCGTTGTGAAGAATTTTGGCACTGAGCGGGCGATTGATGCTCAGCTCGTGGTGATGATCCCTTCAGTACTGAAATTTGAAGCGGCAAGTCCTGCTGGCAGCTGTAAATTCGCGCAGCTAAGCGGCCAGTTATTTTGTAATTTGGCAGCCCTGGAGCCGATTGGCATAGGCGGTGAAGCGTTCGTCGTACGCTTGTCGCTGCTCGATCACTCGCAAACGCAAGGCGCGGTGAAGATTAAGGCGATTGTGGTTGCCAGCGGGATCGACAGGAATGAAGTAAATGATGCGCAGGAATTGATAGTCACACTGGGGGCTGGGAAATTTACGCCATTCACACGGCCTGAAATTAAGGCTGTTGAAGAAGTTGCTGAAACGCCCGAGGTGACGGCCGCTCTACCTGCTGATCCGCAAGCAGATCCAGCCGCGAGCTCTGGTACTGGTACAGGTGGAAGTGCGGACGCGGTTAGTGGTGGTGGCTCTTCTGACCAGGGGGCTCCGGTTTCTGGCAATTCTAGCAATCTGATCGGCGGCGCTTTGCAGGTTCAAAATGCCGGTACAAGCGGCGGTGACGTTGATTTTCAAATCCAGAGCTTTGAAACCAATCCAGATGAAATCCCAGCGGGCAGTACATTTACGCTCAATACCGAGCTGATCAATAATGGCCCGGGTACGGCGAATAATGCGACGCTGGACATTAACTTGCCGCTAGGTGTGGCATTTGTCTCTGGACCTGCTGGTTGCGTCCATGATGGCAATCCACCCTCTGGAGCAAGTCAGGTTAATTGTAGCTTTGGCACGATTGCCAATGCAGGGACGCAAAGTGTGTCTTTGCTTTTGCGCGCTGTGGTGCCTGGCCGTGTGGTCAAGAGTTTTTCAGCCGCAATTGATAGCTCGAGTGATGAAACCAATGCCACAAATAATACCCAGAGTGTCAATGCGACCATCACCAATGGATCAGATTTGCTGTTGGCAATCCTGGGGGTTCCAAATCCTGCGATCGCGGGGGGCAATGTCACCTACGGCCTGACCGTTACCAATCAGGGTTTGAATATCGCAGAGGGTGCCAGCGTCATTTTCAATCTGCCACCAGGGATCACTTTTGTTGCAAGCGGTAGCGGCGGTAGCGGCTGGAATTGTTCGGCTGCTGGCCAGGTGGTGACGTGCGCAAGTGGTGCAAATATTGCGGCAATAAGTGGCACGGTAAGCTTTTCGGTCGTTGGCCAAATTGGCGTTGGTGCGGGAACCTATACGGCCTCTGGAGCCGTTTATTCGGCAGTGACGCCAGATGTTGAAGGCTCCAATGATACCACGACATTTGATCTCATTGTGGAGCCTGGCACAGATCTGTCGGTTAGCAAAAGCGTCAGCCAGAATCCCATGTATGGCGGCGGCACCCCATTTTTCACGATCACTGTTACCAATAACGGTCCCGTTGCTGCTCAAAATCTTGTGCTGACAGACACACTTCCGGCCAACTTTACTTATGTACCAGCTGGCAGTGGCGGAGTAGGCTGGAATTGCTCGAATGCCGGGCAGCTTGTAACCTGTACACGCCCTTCAATGGCTGTCGGTGCATCGGATGTGACCATCAATGTTGTGGCACCTGCCAATAATCTTATTCCAGAAGCAGGGGCAACGGTTGTCAATTCGGCCAGCATTTCAACAGATAGCAATGATGCTGTCGTCGGCAATAATACTGGCGGAGTGAGTTTTGCCTTACAACGCGACGGGGCAGATCTACAAATCCAGTTTGTCGCCTCTCCCGATCCGGTTGCCCAAGGAGCGGCACTGGCACGGGACATCAGGGTGAAAAATCTTGGTCCGCGCACGGCGACTGGAAATTACCGGATTACCTATCAATTGACGGCAGGGGAAACCATTACTTCGGCCTTGGGCCTTGGCTGGAGCTGCCTCCCCGCCGCCGGAGTGCCATTGAAATTGACTTGTGAACATGCGGGACCGCTTGGAGTTGGTGTGACGAGTTCGACCCTTCGTGTGGCTGGTCAGGCAAATAATGCAGGGGCTGTAGTCAATGAAACCTGTACGAGTACGCAAACGGGTCTAGAGCCGATTGAAGGCGATCCAGTGGCCTCGAACAATTGCGTGACCCGCACAGGGGTCTCCACAGCGCAGATTGCCGATCTGGTAGTAACAAAGACCGTTAATCCGGCAGTTTTGTTGAAAAATAATAATACGTTGACCTATCAAGTCGTGGTGAGAAATGACGGCCCTGATGATGCGACATCGGTCTTGATGACAGATCGGATACCAGGATATGTCGATGCCTACGGTCCGCGGCCAGCGACGGCGATTACCGCAATATTTGGGGTAACGCCATGTGAGGTCGGGCGTTTTCAAATCAATTGTCGATTGGGAACAATTGCCAATGGAGACAGTAAGGTGATTAACATAACTGTTGATCGCCCGCTGGCAGATGGCGCTTTTGTCAATCTTGCTCAAGCCTTTTCGAGCACTATTGGCGATCCTGATCGGGCGAACAACCAGGCCACGGTAAATGTGAGTATTGAACCGGCAACCGACCTGCAACTGCGTTCTGCCGTATGGACCCCGGATCCGGTCAAGGCCGGTGTTGAGGCCACCTATGTATTAACCATGCGCAATAACGGCCCATCAGTGGCTGATGGCGTCACACTGCAAAGTATTTTTGTCGGTGATTTTACCTTTATTTCGGCGATCCCAAGCCAGGGGACATGTGCCCCGTTCAACTCTGGTACGGGCACTCTGGATTGTAGTATTGGCGCGATGGCCTTTACCAATCAGCAGACCGTAACAGTCAAGCTGCGCCCCAATCATCAAGCAGTGCCGCCAGCAACGTGGGAGGTGACAAACACAACAACAATCGCAACCACGACGCAGGAAAGCGATTACAGCAACAATGCCGGGGGAACGGATCTTGGGGTGGTCGGTGCCGAGATTGATCTTGACGTCGCGCAGACAGATTTGGTTGATCCGATCGCCTATAATCCAGGTGTCCCCGGTGACAATCTCATCACCTACGAGGTAATCGTCAATAATTTTGGTCCTTCTTACGCCACCGGTGTCAATTTCATCGATAAATTCACGACCCCAGTTGGCTCGCATTCGTTGAAATTTATTTGCGATAAGGCGACCGCGGGCGCGAGTTGTGACGCCTCGACCCCTCCGGCTCAACAGATTTGTACCGGGCAGGGAACTGTGGCGTCGAATGGCGTGCAAGAAAGCATTACTTGTACTATCGGCGATATGGCGGCTGGATCGAATTATACCCGTTATTTGATCTATGAAGTGCTCGATACGCCGGTCCCTGGCGGTGAAACCCATCAAAAAGAAGTCGTTGTCACTGCCAATGAATTTGACCAGAACGAGGCAGACAACCCCACAAACAACAAGGCTGTCGCTCAAACCACGGTGCGTATTCGCACGGATGTAGCGGTGAGCTGTGCGGCGCCATCCATTAGCGGCACGCCGGTTGCAGGTCCCGTCAATCTGCGCCAGCCATTCGACCTCAAACTGACTGTCGACAATAATGGACCAGGCGATAGCCAGGAGACCACACTGACGCAAAATCTGCCTTCAGGAATGGTGCTTACCGGACCGCCGGTGCCAGATGCGGGCGTTTGTTCAGGTGTTGCAGGGGGAGCCAGCTTTACCTGTGATCTGGGTGTGGTGGGTATCCCTGGTACAATTGTCGTGACCGTGCCGGTACGTGCCGTATCTTTCCCCTCGGGTGGTACATATTCAAATGTTGGCGCCAATGTTGCCAGCAATGAAATCGATACCAATGCGGGCAATGATAATTGCGCGATCAATGTTGATGTTGCACGCTCCTCCATCGCTGGTTTTGTCTATGAAGACCATAGTGATGATGGTGCAAAGGATGGCGGTGAGACACCCTTGCAAGGCGTGGTCATTCGCCTAACCGGCACTGATGCCTATGGCAATGCGGTCGATACGACTGAGGCGACCAATAGTTCGGGATTTTATAAATTCTTTAACCGCAGCCCCGCCGATGGAACTGGCTATACGTTGACCCAAACACCTCCGGCGGGCTATGCTGACGGGCTGGAAAATGCTGGTGGCAGCGCCGTGGTTGGTGGCAGTCGCTCAACCGATCTTATTTCAAGCATTGCGCTTGGCACAGGTGAGGACAAGGTCAATTATAACTTTGGTGAATTGCCTGCCGACCTGGAGGTGGTGAGTAAAATACCGAGTATTGCAACCCTTTCTCTGCTGCAGCCATTTGATTACACGATCATCGTGCGCAACAATGGCCCAGCCGATGCCCCTAATTCGCAATTGTTTGATAGTCTGCCAGCAGGTATTGAGCTGACGGGCACTCCGACCACAACGGTTGGCACCTGTACGGGCGTTGCCGGAGGCACGAGCCTTGGTTGCGCCTTTGGCACGATCGCCAATGGGGCCGCAAATATTACGATTACCGTTCCCGTGATGAACACAACGGCGGGTGCCAAAACAAATACGGCAACCGTCAGTACGGACCGCCGTGAAATTACCCTTGCCAACAATGAAAAATCGGGTGCTATCACCTCGACCAAGTCGTCTCTGGCATGTGTGGTCTATCAGGACTTTGACAATAATGGGGTAAAGGATGGTGCCGAACCTGGTATTGGCGGCGTTCGCATGACGCTTACCGGTACACCGCTTTTTGGCCCGGGTCTCAATAGGGAAACCCTGACGCTCGCGGACGGCAGCTGTTTGTTTGACAATTTGCCCCCTTCAGATGGGGCTGGTTATATTCTATCGCAGCCGACACAGCCTGACAGCTTTAATGATGGCAAGGAAAACAATGCTGGCGTGGTATCAAATGATACCAGTTCACCCGAAGAAATGACGCCGATCGTCCTGCCAGCCAATACCCATCTGCCGACCCATCAGTTTGGTGAGAGACCACCGACCGGCATTAACGGCACGGTTTGGTGTGACGGCAATAATAATGGCTCCATTGATGGCGCTGAATCTCTTCGGGTCAACGGGGTCACCATGACCCTGACTGGTAGCGAGCTGAATGGTCCAGCGATCACGGCGATCGTCAAGACAACAGATGCGCAGGGAAATTATAGCTTCCCCAATCTCAATGCTGGTACCTATACCATAACGCAGACACAAAATACGGTTCACGCCTGTAAACTGCCTGGTCGCGCCATTGTTGGTGCTGGGGCTACGACAGCACCTGGAGTGGCTGACAATGCCAATGCTTCAGCGACCTACGGCAATGTCATCTCAGGTATTGCACTGGCAGCCAATGATGTTGCCGTGTCTTATAATTTTGGCGAGCTGCGCCCTGCATCTATCGGAGGTACCGTTTTCAATGATACAAATACCGACGATGTCAAAGATAGCGGTGAGCCCGGGATTGGCAATGTTGCCATTGCCCTGTCATGCACTGATTATCGGGACCGTATTTATACAGATAATACTACAACCGCTGCAGATGGCACCTATAGCTTTAGCGGTCTTTTGCCGACCAGCGCAGCTGGCTGTACGGTCACTCAGACGCAGCCTGCCGGCTATGTAGATGGCGGCGAATTTGTTGGCACCATCAATGGCGGACAGGTCGGAATTGCCGATGATCTGGGACCCGCAAGCGACAATATCAACAGCATCGTGCTGGCCTCTGATAATGCAGGCATCAGCTATGATTTCGCTGAACGCAGCGCTGGCCTTTCTGGCCATGTTTATGTGGACAGAGACAATGATGGTGTGTTTGACAGTGGGGAGCCCCCGATCGCGGGTGTTTCCATAAATTTATCTGGCAAGGATAAAGCCGGTGCCGACGTCAGTCTCAATACCACAACTGACGCCACTGGCTATTATCAGTTCACGGGTCTCAAACCAAGTGATGCTGCGGGCTATAGCGTGCGGGAAACCACTCAGCCAGCGGCCTGGGCGGATGGCAAGGATGCTGCTGGCTCAGCTGGCGGGGACGATACGATCAACGATGTTGTGACAGGTATCATTCTGACGGGCACCGCCTTTGCGACCGATTATGATTTTGGCGAAGTTGGCGGTGCTCTGTCGGGGGTTGTCTATACTGACCTTGATAATGATGGTCAAAAAACCGGCACAGAGTCAGGAATACCTGGTGCAACGCTGGCGCTTTCTTGTGTCGATGTCAATGATCAGGCCTTTAATGCAACCACGACAAGCGTTGGTGATGGCAGCTATATCTTTGAACATATTCCAGCCACCAGCGTTTTGGGCTGCACCATTACTGAAACCCAGCCTCCCAATACTTCTGATGGCACAGACAAGATCGGAACGCTTGGCGGTACGCTTGGCAATGATGTTTTGTCCGTTATTCCAGTTGGCCCCGGCGAAAAAGGTTTTGGCTATGATTTTGGTGAAATCCTCACCAATCCCGCACGCATTAGTGGCACGATCTGGCACGACAGCAATCATGACCGCCTTGATAATGATGGCAATCCGCGAACGGGTTGGACTGTCGAGCTGATCAATCGTGATACAGCAGCAGATTGTCAGTCGGGTCACAGGATCGTTGCCACCCAAACAACAAATGGCGCTGGTGATTATGCTTTTGAAGGGGTGTCGCCAGGGATTTACGGGATTCAATTCCGCTCACCAACCGGCGGCTATTTGTATGCTGGCGCGCAAAGTGGTGGCAGTACCGGTGCGGCCATTGGGTGCGGTATCGGCTCGGTTGTGGTAGTGGCCGGCGACAATATAATTGATCAGGATCTACCACTGGATCCCTCTGGCATGGTCTATGACAGCCTCACCAGAATTCCAGTTCCCGGGGCAACCGTTAGCATATCGGGCCCCGCCAATTTTGACCCAGCCCGCCATCTGGTTGGTGGGACAAGCAATGTCAGTCAGACAACGGGCACTGACGGCTATTACCAGTTCTTGCTTTATGCCGGGGCTCCGGCTGGCGATTACAATCTGTCAGTTGGGCAGCCTGCAGGCTATATCCCGCGAGACAGCGCCATCATTCCGGTTTGTTCCAACACGTTAAGTGTTGCCCGCTTACCAACACCGGCGCTTGTACAGGCGTCTGATAGCCCACCCGCATTGTCAGCAACGCCCCATAGTCCAGCCAGTTGTCCCGCAGATTCGGTGGGATTGGCCGCAGGGGCGGGGTCGACGCAATATTACTTTACGTTCAATCTCAGACCAGCGCTGCCATCAGCCCATGTGCTCAATAACCATATTCCGCTTGATCCGGTGACAGCGGGTGCCTTTAGCGTGACCAAAACAACCCCAAAGGTCAATGTATCAATCGGTCAGCTGGTGCCCTATACGATTACCGCCAGGAATAATCTTGCGGCGACTTTGCCCAACATGGAGTTGGAAGATCAGCTACCCCCGGGCTTCAAATACAAGCGTGGTTCGGCGACACTTGATGGGGTGCGCACCGAACCTGTGATCAATGGCCGCCAGCTGACCTGGCCCGCGCTTACTTTCACAGCAAATCAGATACGCACCTTGAGATTGTTGATGATCGTCGGCTCGGGCGTCTCTGAAGGCGACTATATCAACAAGGCCTGGGCCGAGAACGGTTTTGTGCAGGCGCTGGCGTCCAATATCGCCACGGCAAAAGTGCGCGTGACGCCAGATCCAACCTTTGATTGCGCCGGTGTGATCGGCAAGGTATTCGACGATAAAAACCGTAATGGCTATCAGGACAAGGGGGAGCTGGGGCTTGCCAATATACGTCTTGCGACCGTGCGCGGACTGTTGGTGACGACGGATAAACATGGACGCTATCATGTGGCGTGTGCCGATGTACCCAATCCTGATCGCGGCTCAAATTTCATAATGAAACTCGATCATCGCACCCTGCCAAGCGGCTATCGTTTAACGACTGAAAATCCTCGTGTCATTCGTTTGACACGCGGCAAGATCGGTAAGCTCAATTTCGGCGTTGCCATTCACCGCGTGGTGCGGCTCGATGTGACGCGTGACGCTTTCACCGCTCGCGGGGATCGCTTGAAACGTACCTGGGAAAAAGGCATCTCGCAGCTCGTGCGCATATTGGACAAAGGCCCAAGTATATTGCGCATCGCCTATGCTCGCTCTCACAAAGAGAGCAGCCGCGAAGTGCGTGCCCGTATTTCCATACTCAAAAAACATGTGACGCGCCTGTGGAGGCGCAAGAGGAGGAGGGTGCTTGTCATTGAGACAGAGTCCCATCTTCTGGCGCAGGGGAGTTTCAAGAAATGAAACAGATAATCGCTGCATTGGCATTCGTCGCCATTGTCATGGTTCCCTCAACGGCGAGCACGCGTGATGGCAAAAGCATCGAAACCAAACAGGTCCACTTGAAACGGGCTCCCGCCAATGCTGAGCGCCAGAGCACAGCTGGCAACAGCAAGGCAAATGGTTGTAAAAAAGCAGATGCGCCAGCATTGCCTTTCGCGATCAGTGTCGATGGGCAATCGCTTGATACAGGGACGCTTGCTGGAGAAGCCGGGGCTGCGCGTTGCGTTGATCTGGCATTGGAGCGCGCCGATATTCGCGTCAGTTTTGATGCAGGAGATCAAACACGAGCGTTGAATGTGGATGGCTCACTTGCTCATATCGGGGAGCGGCGTGAAGTGCGCTTTTCGCTCTATTCGAACTATTCAGCCTTTATTGATCGTGCGGAAATTCGCTTGTTCAAAACCAGCGACAGCATTCTGCAATCACCCCTTGCCGTGATCAAGGCCCCTGTCTATGGAGCGATGGCGTGGGCGCCTGGAGATTTGCAGGAAGAAGAAATTATCTACGTGTTGCGGGTCTATGGGAGATCCGGGCGTTTTGACGAGACCAAGCCGAAAAAACTGGCGCTCAATGTGGTGCGCACCGATGAGCGCTGGCACGCTTTCATGGTCTATGGCAAAAATAATATAGCCAAGCAAAATATCCATGTAGCCGGTGGTATGGTGACGGTCGATGGACGCAATCTGCGTCCTGATCAAAGTATCACGGTTCTGGATTATGAGGTGCCGATTGATCTTAAGGGTACTTTCGCCTTTCGCCAGATTTTGCCTTCTGGACCCCACGAGATCAATGTCGTGGTGCGTGATGGCAATCGTCAGGTCTCCGCTTTTACGCGCGCCGTCACTATTCCTGATCAGGACTGGTTCTATATTGGTCTTGCTGATCTTACGATTGGCAAGAACAGCTCAAACGGACCTGTCAAATTGGTGCGGGCAGATGCCAGTGATGAGTTTGACAATAAGGTTTTCGTCAATGGTCGTCTGGCTTTTTATCTCAAGGGTAAAATTCGCGGCGATATTTTATTGACCGCTGCTGCTGACACCAGAGAGCAGCCGATCAAGGATCTGTTCTCCAATTTTACCAGCAAGGACCCGCGCTACCTGTTGCGCCGCCTTGATCCAGAAAAATATTATCCGGTTTATGGAGATGACAGCACGCTGAAAGAAGATGCGCCGACCCAGGGGAAATTCTATGTGCGTCTTGAGCGCGGTGACAGCCACGTCATGTGGGGGAACTTCCACACCACGATTAACGGCACTGACTTCATGCAATTTCGGCGCGGTCTTTATGGCGGCAAGCTGAAATGGGTTTCCAGGCAGACAACCAGTCATGGTGAAAAACGTGCCCGGCTTGATCTGTTCGCGGCAGAACCTGGTTCTTTGCCAGCGCGCGACGAGTTTCGCGGCACAGGGGGATCGCTTTACTATTTGCGTCGTCAAGATATTACTCAGGGCTCCGAACAGGTCTGGATCGAGTTGCGGGACAAAGATACTGGATTGGTGTTGCAAACACGCGCGCTTAAAGCGGAAACTGATTTCGACGTCAACTATCTGCAAGGGCGGGTAGTGCTGACAGTACCGCTGCCCTCAACGGCAGATGACAATAATTTAATTCGCACAGGCTCCTTGTCTGGGCACAAGCAATATCTTGTCGTCACCTATGAATATACCCCAGGACTAACGCGCACAGATGAGTTGACCATTGGCGGCAGAGCCAGTATCTGGGCCACTGATCATGTGCAGATCGGCGCGACGGGCTATCGTCAGGATGGCAGTAAAACCAGTCAAAAAGCGGGGGGCATTGACGCCACTTTACGCTATAAGCCAGGTACTTATATCAAGGGTGAGCTGGCCCGCTCGAGCGGGCTTGGCACGGGATCGAACCTGTCGCAGGACGGCGGTTACATATTCTTTGAAAAAAGTGCAGGTGGGCAGCTTGCAAATGCTTACCGGATCGAGGCGGCGATGGACTTGTTTGAATTCGCCAATCGCGAAGGTCGCTTATATGCCTATTTGCAGCACCGTGAAAAGGGATTTTCTTCACCGGGTTTTCTGACGGGTAGCGCCAATGAAGCGCGTGAAGCAGGCGTTAGCCTCATCATGCCGCTGGACTTGGAAAAACGCTCCAATATACGGATTAAAGGCACACAAAAACGCAGTGGTAGCGATCGCAATGAGGCTCTTGAAGTCAATATTGATCGCAAGCTTGATGATAATTGGACGGTGACAACGGGTGTGCGCGCTGACCAAAGGCGTCTTAAAAGTAGCCCGGCAGCGGGCGTTGATGGCGAAGGCCATCGCATCGATGTTGCCGCAAAAGTGCAGTTCCGCCCCAGTATCATTGAAGGGGAATCTCCTTGGATGGTGTATGGTTTTGGGCAAACAACCCTCTCCAAGGATGGCAAGCGCCGTGACAATCATCGCGGTGGCGCAGGCGGGGAAGTGCAGGTTACCCAAAATATCAAGGCAACAGGCGAAGTCTCAGCTGGTACCGGCGGCTTTGGCGCGCTGGCTGGCGCTGAATACAAGGTCGATGACAACACCACACTCTATCTTAATTATCGCCTCGATACCGATCGCTCGCAATCCGATGTCAATGGTCGTTATGGCGTCCTGACCACAGGCGGGCGCACGCGCTTTACCGATAATCTCTCGGTCTTTGCGGAAGAGCGTTTATATCATGGTGATGGTCCCTCTGGTCTGGCCAGCGCTTTTGGTCTGGACTATGCTTTTTATGATCATCGGAATTTTGGTCTCAATCCGGAATTTGGCGAATTATATGATCCCAATCTTGGTGATCTTGAGCGCAAGGCCGGTGGCTTGACGCTTGGCTATGCGCGCACTGGTTTTAAATATGTCAGCTCCCTTGAGGGGCGCTATGAAGACGGTAGCGAGGGCACCCGTAAAACCGTATTGTCGCGCAATGTCGTCACCGCTGATCTCAACGAAGATTTCAGATTATTGACGCGCTTCAATGCTTCTTGGTCTGATAGTTCCAAAGGGCAGTTTTATGATGCCAATTATATGGAAGCTGTGGCGGCTTTTGCCTATCGCCCGGTCGATAATGATCGCCTCAACGCCTTATTTAAATATACATTCTTCACGGACCTGCCAACCACAGGGCAGCTAGACGGGGGTGGGGCTCTGTCAAACTATGCGCAGCGCTCGCATGTGTTGGCCATCGATGGCGGCTATGATATTGTTCCCTGGCTGAGGGTGGGCGGAAAATATGCTCTGCGGATTGGCGAGTTGCGAGATAATCGTACCGATGGGGAATGGTTCAAAAGTACCGCCCAGCTTGGTATTGGTCGCATTGACTTGCATGTCGTACATGACTGGGACTTTGTTCTGGAAGCACGCGTGCTTGATCTGCCTGATGCGGGTGATCGTAAATATGGCGTGTTGGCCGCGCTCTATCGCCATATAAATGATAATCTGAAAATTGGCGGTGGCTATAATTTCGCAGACTTTAGCGATGACCTTACCGATCTTGACTATAATCATCGCGGCTGGATGCTGAATATCACCGGCAAGTTTTAGGGGGCATTCACCAGAACTTTTTACGTGTCAGCGCTAGCTGTTCAGGGGGGATGATTTCCCCCTCGATAGGATCGCTATTGCCGGTTTTTTGATGCAGCGATGCTTCTTCTTTCTCCTGCAGCACCTGCAGGTAGGCCCTCACAGCACCTATGTGGCCGAGCAGGTCACGATTTTCGACCTCGTCTTGAAAATTTCCTTCAAGAAGCAGGTTCTCGGCAACCTCCTCATCAAGCGGGGCGACCCTGATCCAGCGATTGACGACTTCAATATCGACTGTTTCGTCTTCGTCAAACTGGCTATGCTGTTCATGAGCAGCGTTGAGAGCGGCAATGATGGCAGAGATCTGATGGGGCATGTAAATTTTCCGTATCACATAATATTGATATCGTGAGTTTAGCAGATCACTGGAAATCTCCCAAACCCCTGTTGAAAACCTAAAGGCATATATCAAGTAGCTGTGTTATTTCCCGATCTTCGAGAGCCAGCGGATTGGTTTTCATGCTCGATGGGCTGATATTTTCGATGATACGGGGGAAATCTTCGCGCGTGACGCCATAGTCTGAAAGACGTGGCAGCTTTAACTCCAGCGTCCATCGCGCGAGCTGGTCATCCAGTCGATCCAAAGCGTCGACTTGCGGCAGGTTTTGATCGCCGCCAAACAGTCGTCCGATCCGGGCATATTTATCGAGTGCCCCGTCATTTTCGCTGCGCGAGCGCAAAGCTGTTATATTGATCCTGGTTGCGCCAGCAACCAGCACCCCGCAGCAAATGCCATGAGGGATGGGGAAGAAAGCGCCGAGCGGCGAGGCCAGCCCGTGGACGCTGCCAAGGCCGGTTTGCGCCAGACAAATACCTGACAACAAAGAGGCAAGAGCCATATTTTCACGCGCCCCGACATGTTCGCCATCGCTTTCATAAAGCTGTTGTAAGCTGCTATTGGCGGCCTCCAAGCCCTGCAATGCCAAGGCGTCTGTGAAGGGATTTGCCTTGGTCGACAGATAGCTTTCGAGCAATTGCGTCACTGCATCCATGCCATTGCCCGCCAGCACGGATCTGGGGCAGGTGGCAAGCAGGTCCGGGTCAATAATGGCCCATTGCGCGACGAGCTGATCATCGCGAAAACTTTTCTTGAAGCCCCCTTTCCCATGCCTGGAAAGTACCGCATTTTTGGTAGCTTCGGAACCGGTGCCAGCTGTTGTAGGTACGGCAATAAACGGCGTGCTGGGTCCTTCATATGAGAGCTGGGGCCCAACGCCTTCGAGATAATCCATAACCGAGTGATTAACGCGCAACAGACCGGCAATTGCCTTTGCTTCGTCAAGGACAGAGCCACCGCCAATGCCAATAACCACATCAATACGTGCGCCCGATAACGCGGCAGTTTTTTCATCCACCTGCTCTGGCGTGGGCTCACCGGCGCTGCGTTTGATATGTGTTATGTGGATGCCCGATTTTTCAAAACCGTTCTTCAACTGGGCCCAGTGACTTGTCTCAACAAAGCTTTGATGACCCGTCAGGATCAAGGCATGGGAACCATAGGATTGGGCAATCGGAGGGAGCTTGGCGATGGATCCCGCGCCAAATTCGATGCGCGGTAATCGAGCGATGGAAAAAGCTTTAATTGACATGATGTGAGCGTTTATTTCCAAAGATTATCAGTCATCGCCATCAGCATGTCCTGGCGCTTGGCGATGTCATTCAAGGTCCATTCACGCATGTTTTTCAAAGCATTGGTGAAATGTACGGGATGGTCTGTATTGTTCTGAAAAAGGATGGCGTGCTTTTGGGCAAAGTCAAAGTTTTTCATCAGCCTGTTTTCGCTGTCTTTACGCACCAAAAACAGATTTCCAAATAATTGTGTATTGTATTTTCGCAGATCTTCGTTCGCAAAAAGCACCAGCCATTGACTGTTTTGTTCAGGGCTGAGCGGCAACAGATGCTCGACCGACAAGGCTTCATCTGCAATCAACTCGTTGTAATAGGCGATTGGTCTGCCGGTCTCTTCCATATCGAGGCGCATCAAGAGCAACCGGGCGGCGGCAGGTCGGTTCTTGTGCAAGCCGCGCTCAATGGTTTCGCGGATGATGCGTTTTTCAGGAACTGACAATTCGACAACTTTGAACGGATCCTTGCCGTTTTGAGGATCTCTCAAAGCGCGCCTTAGCGGGTTATATTTTTTCTTGCGATCCGGGGCGCCGCCCTTCAAGATAGATAGGCCGTAAGCAAGGCGTTCAAGTTTTTGAAAAAATGCCAGGGCCAGTTCAGGATCTTTTCTATATCGGGTAATTGCCAACATGGCCGGAGCGATCCAGTCATCATGGGGTAACCAGTTCAGCGTACCCAGAATATGGTCCAGTTCGGGCTTGTTTTCCGGACTAGGCCAGTTGGCCTCATTGATGATATTATAGGCTTCGACATTTGGAATGATGTGATTTTCGATGAAGGGTATTGCCCCCCCCGCCCTGTCGATCATCTTGCGAAAATCGGCGAGAATGTTGATATGGTCGGAGGTCAGGACAAAACGGAAATGATTGAAAAAAGTTTTTTTGCGGCTCGACGCCTTGGCGCGTGTACTGCCAAGGCTGTCATTCCACTGCTCCCAGATGTGGCTGTATTTTTCCACATATTCGGCGCTTAAGCTGGCCATTAACTCGACCTTCAATATGTCGCCGTCTGTGAGCCTTGTGCCACTATCATTGATGGATAGAAAGATCTGAAATGCGTGATCGATTTTCTCCGACAAGATGATCACCACCTGACAATGATTGACGATATAGTCAAGCAGTCTGGTGCGGTCAGTTGCCGACAGATCGAGCAGGTTTTGATGAAGACTATCACGTACCTTGATCATATTATTCTCACCTGTGGAGATATTTTCAAGATCCGTGACAGGAGTAATTGAGGATCCTAATGTCAGCACATGCTTTTGCAAGAATGCAGCTTCGCCACCACAAAGCTCCAATCGGTACAGATTATCGTCACGTCCATCGCCGATCAGATTTCTGAAAGAGGGATGATCGCCGTTCTGGGAGAGGTCACGCAGCAGACAAAGAAGAATTTTTAGGGTGACAAGGCGCTGTTTGCCGTCAACAACATCAAAATTTCCCTTTATATTGTCCGGGAGGCCAGCTTGCCCGGTAATTATGGAGGTAAAGGCGGCGGCAAGTTTTCCAGCAAGTGGTCGCTTTGCTGTCTCTGCCATGTTGCCGGTGAGGATCAAGGCGCCAAGAAAGAAACTTTCTACCTGGTTTTGTTCGCCTTCCTCCCCCATAGCCTCGACAATATCTTCGAACAGCCTGGTGCTTTGATCATTGGACCAGGAAAAGGCGCGTTGGTAAATCGGAATAGTGTAGGAAAACCTGCGGTCAAAGAGTTTTTTGAGAAGAATGGCGTGGGAAACAAATGAAGTGGTCATGTACTAGGGCTCAACAATAAGGGGTAGGTTATCGCACGAGATGAGCAAACGGGGTGAGGGGAGAAATTATCAATCCCCATATAGAGCGCCGGAATTTCGATCTTTGTGCGAACATTATATCCCTAAGATGTAACCAGCTTTCCAAAGCCTCGCAACTGAAATCTGATCTCGCGAGCATTAATCTTTTTTCATTTAAAATAACGTCTTATGGGTTAAAGCCCCCAGTGCCAGGGAGGTTTAGGATTAGAAACCTAGGAGCTGGAGATAGTTGTAAACATGGCTTGCGCGATAGGCACTGGTTGGCAAAACTATTGGCTTGCCCAGACGATGCGGGCGATCCAGTCAAGTTCTTGCAGCGTGAATGACAAGGTCGGATGTTCGGGATTAAGAGAATAAAGTTCGATCTGCGTTGCTGTTTTTCGCATCAGCTCTTTTGCCAGAATTTGTCCCTCAAGCGTTTTGACGACGACCCGATCATGTCGCCTGATTTCTGCACCTGGCGAGACGATCAAAATATCCCCTTCGCGGTACATTGGTTCCATCGAATTCCCAGACACCTCTAATGCGTAGGCATTCTCGTCGCGAATTTCGGGGAATTTAACCAGATCCCAGCTGCCCCCAACCGGGAATCCACCATCGTCAAAAAAACCCCCAACTCCGGCCTGAGCAAAACCTATGAGGGGGATGGGCGCCGTGTGATCAGGAATCTTGCCACCTGCGGTCATGACAAGGCGAGAAAAATCTTCAAAGCTGGCGTTCGTCGCCTCCAATATTTTGGCAATGCTTTCTGTTGAGGGCCAGCGCGGTTTGCCATTTGCAGTTGTGCGTTTTGATTTATTGAACGTGGTGGGGTCCAAACCAGCCTTTTTAGCCATGCCCGAAGGAGTCAGGCCATTTTTGTTGGCGAGCGCTTCAATCCCCGTCCATATTTGCCAGTGTGTCAGCATCAAGATACACCATTTATATAGTATGATAATTGTACAAGATGGGGATAAATTCCCATTAATAGGAATATAGGCAGTAGATGATTAAGATGTCCATAAAAATACCCGCTAGTGCTTTTCGGATCGCTGATAGATCCAGGTCTCCCAATCAGTCCAGGTTTCAATGGCTATTTCCATTATTATTATTTGCCAGCATATTGATCACTGGTTTTTGTATGAGCAGGCCAGGTATAGCGCAAGAAAAAACAATGGTGATCACCAGGCTTGATCAGCTGCCGCGCGGGGTAAGGCGGATGCATCAAGTGTTAACGCAGGCCGTACGGAGCGGCAATATCGAAAAAATGCGCGAAGTGTTGCAGCTCAACGAACTTATGCCCTTGATCAATGGTCAATTTATCCACGATCCGATCAAGCATTGGAGGGCTCAATCCCTCGATGGTAGCGGCCGCGAAATTCTGGCCGCCATATCTGAGATTCTTGAGTTGCCACCTGTAAAGGTCATGGTTAAAAGACAAGTGACGTATATCTGGCCCTATTTTGCGCGTGGTCCGTTGGACAAGTTGTCCTCAAGCGAGCTGGTGCGGCTTTACCGGTTGGGGCCGGCGACTAAAATAGCGCAAATGCTGAAGAATAAGCGCTATTGGCATACACAAATGAGCGTTGGCGCTGATGGTACCTGGCATTCAATAGAGTTTGGGCTGGGTAATTTGCTCGAAAATGCATCACAAAAACCTTAAAATGCGCCTATAGTGCAATCAAACATGTCGGGCCATTGAATGCCCCTTCAATATTGCATACTTCTTGCAAAACATGTGTGTGCGCCACAAAATATGACCCAATCACGCTTTAAGACTGGATGGATTGGACGTAAATATCATCATGAAACGAGGCTTCATATCATATGTGCCGCGTTTTGCCGGGAGAAAAAACTTGTCCGTTAAAACATCCTTATCGCGTATATTTACGGGCGGATTGAAGGTTGCATTACCGATTTTTGCATTGTTCGTTGGAATTTCGTCTTATAAGACGTTAAAATCCAATCGACCGCCCCCTCCCAAACCGCAAAAACACGAGACAGTGCAGCCGGTACGCACCAACCTGATCCACCTGTCGTCTCATCAACCTGCATTAAAACTCTATGGAGAAATAAAATCCGGGCGCAAACTTGAATTGCGCACTCTCGTGGCCGGCAAAGTGATGGAAACCGGGGGTGGTTTTCGCGAGGGAGCGCTGGTTAAAAAGGGTGATTTGCTGCTCTCGATTGATCCATTTTCCTACAAGGGGGCGGTAGTTGAAGCCAGCGCCAATATGGTGGAAGCGCGCGCCCGTTTGAAAGAAAATGCCGTGCAGGTCAAGGCGGAAGAAACCAGTATCAAATATGCGGTCGAGCAGCTTAGACTAGCCAAGCGCGATTTGGAGCGTGCGAAAAAACTCATGAGGAACGGATCGGTTACCCGTCAAGGGGGAGATCAACGGGCACTGATCGTCTCGCAAAGGCGCCAAACCCTTGACACCAAGCGTGCTAATCTGGCGATCCTGCGCGCCAAGGCTGAACAACAAGCTGCCAATATCAATAGTTTGAAATGGCGCCTTCAACAGGCCAAGCGTAACCAGCGCGATACGCAATTAACAGCGCCCTTTAGCGGGTATATCAATGAGATCAACGCCAATGTAGGCAAATTGCTTAATGTCAATGACCGGGTTGCAGTGCTGCTCGACGCCGACTGGATGGAGGCTGTTTTTACGCTTTCTGATCGCCAGTATGGCCGGTTGCTAGTGTCCTCAAACAGCGCAGCGGTAGGACAAAGAAAAAACTCCTCAAACAGCGCAGCGGTAGGACATCAAAAAAAGACCAAGGGCGGGCTCATCGGACGACAAATCAAGGTCACCTGGAAACTGGGGGCGACCGATCTCACTTATAAGGCTGTGGTGGAGCGGATTGGCGCACAAATTTCATCTGAAAGCGGCGGTGTAACCGTCTATGCCCGATTGCTGAACCCCTCAGATCCGCAACCGATCAGAGCTGGTGCCTTTGTCGATGTGAAAGTGCCGGACCGGCTTTATCACAAGGTGGCCCGTCTGCCGCAAACGGCTCTTTACGGGCGCTCCAAGGTCTATGTTGTGGGTCCCGATAAAAGGCTGCGCGAGCGGCTTGTTACCCTGCATGCCATTGACGGTGAATTTGTATTGGTCAGCGGCGGTCTTGCAGACAATGAGCGCGTTGTTGTGACGCGCATGTCGGTGATCGGCAGTGGTATGAAAGTACAGGATCTGGATTTACCGGTGAGCCCATCGAAAAAGAGTGGACGTTCAGGCACGTTGAGTGATGCCAAAACCCGCAATGAGAACAGCTGGAAGCCAACAAAAGGCAGTGGCAGTCTCAAGCTCCCTGGAACGCGCCAGGGCAAACAACCCGGGGACCGGCGCAGTCTAAGGCGAGCGGAGCAAAAAAACCGTGGCTGAAGCAGGCAATAATGCAAAAGATCCGAGAGATCAGGGTGCTCACAAACTGATCTCTATGTTCGTGCGCCATCCAACGGCCGCCAATTTGTTGATGGTGCTGATGCTGATTGCTGGCATGTTCGCGCTTGGCAAATTAAACACGCAATTTTTTCCAACCTTCAGTGTTCCCAATATTTCCGTAAAAGTGTCCTGGCCCGGAGCCAGCGCCGCGGATGTGGAGAGCGCGATGATCGACGCGTTGGAGCCGCAATTGCGCTTTCTGGATGGTGTTGACGCGATTGGTGCGGTGGCCCGCGAAGGCTTTGCAACCATTGGCATCGAGTTCATTCCATCAACCGATATGCAAAAAGCGCTGGGGGATGTACAGCAAGCCGTGGATAGCGTCACGACCTTGCCAGCTGACGCCGAAACACCCGTTATTGCGCGGATCCAGCGCTATGACCGTGTCGCCAATATGTCTGTTTCTGGTCCCTATAGCGAGCAGGCCATTCGCAGCTTCGCCAAAACCATTCGTGACGGCTTGCTGGATGCGGGTATCGACAAGGTCGACTTTGTGGGGATGCGAGATGCCGAAATCGAAATCCGTGTCAAGGATCGTGATCTGCGCCGTCTCAAGCTGACGCTTGCCGATATTGCCAAAAAAGTAAAAGAGGATAGCCGCGATTTTCCTTCAGGTATTCTGGAGGGGGCGGTGGAGCGGCAATTACGTTCGGTGGCCGAGCGCAAAACCCCTGAGACCATTGGCCAGGTTGAAGTTCGCTCCGATAAGGCAGGCAATAAGATTGTGCTGCGTGATATTGCAGATTTGCGCGAGCGCTTTGATGAGAGCAGCCTTGTGGGTCTCAAAAACGGTCAGCCGGCAATCGAGCTGATCATTCGCCGCAGCCTCAAGTCTGACACGCTCAAATCGCTAAAGATCTTACGCAAATATATCAAGCAGATCCGCCCGACCTTGCCGCCTAATTTACAGGTGCAGCTCTATAATGTGCGCGGTGATCATGTGGTTAATCGGCTTAATATCTTGATC
>JAJRQA010000231.1 GCA_024280475.1 Alphaproteobacteria bacterium | reverse complement strand
TGGTTCATTGCCCAGCTTGTTGTGCGCTCACAAGAAATGAAACTCATGGCCTCGGCAATGACCGAGGTGGCGATCCGCCTTGCTGAACCAGACAAGATGGCAGAACAAAAAGTAGCCTCTGTTGGTCAGACCATTCGCCGTCAGGTATCGGCCATGGATGATGCCATTTCAAGAGCCATTGGACGAGCTGGCGAACTCGAAGCACTTGTTCACAATGAAGTTGCGGCGCTGGAGCGGTCCTATTCGCAAAATGAATTTATCATCCGCAACCTGCTCAATGAACTCGTCAATGAACGTGAAGCCATTGCCCACAATGGCATACAGGTCAAACAGACATTGCAGGGAGTGGGGGCACAAGTATCCAAGCATATTCGCCTGGCAACTGACGATATCGGCCAAAACCTCGCCCAACATGGCACCATGTCAGCGCTTAAACTGCAACAGGCCGGTGACCAGGTTACCAAAGCCCTGCAGGCGACTACCGAGCAAACAGTTGCCATCAAGCAGAAAATTTCCGCCGAACTACCGCAGCTTTTGAACAAAATGAATGCCGAACAAGAAAAACTTGGCAATGTAATCGACGGGGCTAGTCGCAATCTGAGTCAACTAGACACGTCCCTTGCCAAGCGCACAACAGCCCTCGATCATCAGTTGACGGCGCGTACAAGCGAAATTGACGGCATGATTGCCAAACATTCGGGTGAGCTCAATACTAAGCTTGTCCAAAAAGTCAAAGCACTAGACGCCAGCCTCGCCATGCGTACCAAATCGATGGACAAGGTTTTGAGCGCCAAAGCAGGTGAACTGGATCAAACCTTCCTCACTCATCGTGAAGCCATTGATAGTACAATGCAGCAAAAAGCCGTTGAGATCGACGAGGCAATCGCCACACAGGCGCAAGCCATGGACGCCTCCCTGACCCAAAAGGCACGCACCATTGATGCGGCATTTGATCAACGGCTTGCCACTCTTGACGAAACAGCCCCGATAGCGCCGCAGCCAGTCGCTCAAACGCCAACACCGAGAAAAGATCTGTCCATGCTGCGCGGTTCTGAGGCCCTTGAACGTGCCATGCGCGCCCAAACAGAAAACCTG
Source organism: Alphaproteobacteria bacterium (assembly GCA_024280475.1). Classification (GTDB taxonomy): domain Bacteria; phylum Pseudomonadota; class Alphaproteobacteria; order Rhizobiales; family JAKIUO01; genus JAKIUO01. Next base: position 12,452 of record JAJRQA010000231.1, on the reverse strand, counting down.
CAAGCCGAGCTTGAAAATAATCGTGGCGACCTTGATCAGACCATTGGCAAGCAGAACCAGCTCTCGCCAAAAATTACGCTGATGACAAAAAAGCATGATCAACTGTTGCGCGATCATGGCGACCAGATCGAGCTTGTCCGTGACCAGTTCGCAGCCCAAAGTGGCGATCTTTCTGCAACAGCCCGTCTGCTGACCAGTCCCGACATGAAAATGAGCGCCATGATGGGGCCGCAACAAAACAAGGCACGCGCAATTCTGGGAGATCTTGTCATCCGATCTCAAGAACTCGAGAAGAGCCGCCTGGCCCATGCACAAGCTTTGCAAAACTCGTTGATGCTTACCGACGAAACCGCAGAAATATTGAAGAAACAGCTTTCCAGTAATGCCAGTCCACGCGCGCAAAAAGCTGCGCAGGATGTGGATCACGGAACAGCACAAAGCGTCTTCAATACTCAAAAGCTCATCAGGGAAATGGAAACCAATGCGGCATCTGTGTCCCAACAGATCGTCGAGACCATTACCAGTATGTCACGCTCAAGCAACCGTACCAAAGTCCTGCCAGGTGACGTTGCCAGCACTTCGACCGACATCAAGAAAGCAGTCGACACTCAAATGCAGGCGCTTGATGCGCTCGCACAAATTTCTGGAGCCAATATCGGCAGTGGCTTGGCCAGTGCTACTGCTAGCGGCGCTGTGAGCGGACCCTCCTCAATGGGACGGTCTGCACATGGACAAGGTATGCTTGGGCAAAATATAGCGGGACAAGGCCAGCTGCCAACAGGAAATAATATGGGCGCAATGCCGCCGCCGCCGCCCAACGCAAAAGATCGTCGGGCACCTGGTGCCAAGCGGCCAAGCCAATGGTCATTTGGGGATCTGCTCGCCCGAGTTGCTGATACCGATAGCGAGCACGAAGAGCAGCCTCTGCCCACCTATCGCCCATCGCGTAACGCAGCCTCTGGCAAGAGTCCCGCTCCAGGGCATGCGAGTGATCGCAAATCCAATCTTTCACTGGACCCTCTTGATATTTTGCGCGTCGATGATATCGCCAGAGCACTCGATAGCCACACGGCAGCACTGGCCTGGAACAGATCCCAAGCTGGCGAGCGCAATGTCTTTACCAGAGGACTTTATACAAGCGAGGGTCAAGCCACCTTCGATCAGATTTCAGAGCGTTACGCTGCAGATGAGAGCTTTCACAACACTGTCGAAAAATATGTCATTGATTTCGAGGGACTGCTGAAAGAGGCTGATGAAAAAGATCCTAGTGGCCGCATCATTCAAAACTATCTGACAACTGATGCTGGCCGCGCCTATCTGATGCTTGCCCACATCACAGGACGGCTTGGCTAGATCAAACCGCCTGCCCTGACCTCGCCCAGATAAAAACTCTCCGCCTATTGGATAATACTCATCCAGCGTCTATAAAGCTGTGAACAATAACAGCTAACAGGAGAGAACTGTCATGGCAAAAATCGCTTGGATCGGGCTTGGCGTGATGGGTACTCACATGGCTGGGCATCTCGCCAGTAAATCTGACCACGAGATCACCGTTTACAATCGAACAGCGCAAAAATCTCTCGACTGGGTCAGTTCATTTGGCGGCGATCATGCTCCCACTCCCTTGCAGGCTGCTGAAAATAAGGATTTTGTCTTTTGCTGCGTTGGCAATGACCAGGATCTGCGCGAAGTGACACTTGGACCAAACGGAGCCTTTGCGTCTTTAAAACCAGGAGCGATCTTCATTGATCATACCAGCTCCTCGGCAACGATTGCCCGCGAACTGGATGCGCAAGCGCAAGACAACGGGGCTCATTTTCTCGATGCCCCCGTATCTGGCGGCGAAAAAGGCGCGCAAGACGGCATCCTCACCGTTATGGCGGGGGGACAAGAAAGCGCGTTTGCGCTGGCAAAACCATTGATCGACTGCTTCGCTGCCAACTGCAAGCTGATGGGACCAGCAGGCGCTGGGCAGCTGACGAAAATGGTCAACCAGATCGCCATTGCAGGACTGGTACAAGCGCTTGCTGAAGCCGTGCACTTTGCCGAAAATGCCGAACTTGATGTTGCGCAGGTCATGTCGGTGATCACCAAGGGCGCTGCGCAAAGCTGGCAGATGGAAAACCGCTGGGAGACCATGAAGGACCGCAAATTTGACTATGGATTTGCCGTCGACTGGATGCGCAAGGACCTCGCTAATTGCCTGGATGAAGCCAGACGCAATGGCGCTCAATTGCCGGTCGCGGCGCTTGTCGATCAGTTTTATGGAGAGATACAGCAAAAGGGTGGCAATCGACTGGACACGTCAAGCCTGCTCACCCGACTGGTTCACAACAAAAAAGCCTGAATTCATCGCCAAATCTTTACGTGAGATTATTCAGCCGCAAACTCAAGCGGCAGCTTTGTTGTGAATTTGATCTGCTCCATGGCAAAACTTGAGCTTACATCGCTCAATTCAATGCGTGAAATCAGTTTTTTATAGACCACGTCATAATGGGCGATATCGGATACGACAAGCCGCAGCAAATAGTCCACCTGACCGCTCATGCGATAAAATTCGACAATTTCAGGCAGCTCTTCAACTGCTGCGTGAAACTGTTCCAGCCACTTTTTGGTGTGCTGACTGGTGGAGATAAACACGAACACCGTCACCCCGACATTGATCTTTTGCGGATCGAGCAATGCCACCCTAGCCTCTATGACACCATCCGCTTCAAGCTTTTGAATACGCCTCCAGCAAGGCGTCGTTGAAAGCCCCACCTGCTTGCCAATTTCCGCTACCGGAATGGTGCAATCTTCCTGCAATATCGACAAAATTTGCAAATCAACATGATCGAGCATATTCAACCCCCCAAAGTTAGAAATATTTTTCTATATATAGCAATTATCATACATATTTTTTCTTATATTTCTAATATAAATGTGTATTTTAGTTTTATTTTCTATTTTATCGCCATTTTTACTTGAACAAACAGGCTCGTCGACCTTAAATAACACTTATTGAAACCGTGAGACCAACCAAATTGAGGATCTACGATATGCTTCAGAATAGTAAAATCGAAAAAAGACCCCCAGTTTTCAGAAAACTGGACGATGATTTCTGGCTGGCCGGTTGCCTGAATGAGAGCGATCTTGAAAGAGCTGCTAGCGAGGGCATTGCAACCATCATCAATATTTTGCCCGAAGATGATGAATTGTGCGAACTAAGCGATAAAGAGGCCAAAGCCATTGCGACACGCGAAGGCATGGATTATCGGCATATGCCGATCTATGGCCACCAGCTAAACAATGAATTTTTCGCCCGCGCTTTTGGCTATTTAATTGCTGAAACAAAAGGCCCAAAGCTGATTTATTGCCGCACTGGCATGCGCTCCGCGTTCTTGTGGGGCATGATCCACGCAGCTGATGTCGGTGTTGAAGAAGTGCTGGATCGCACACTCGATATTGGCTTTGATCTGATGGTCATCAAAGACGAGCTGGGAAAAATGGCTAACAAGCCCTCACCTTTGGTGAACCTGGCGAAAGCGGCCTAACAAAATCAATTTGCAAATCTCCCCCCGACGAGCATGGTCTCATCCCAAAAGGATAGGCCATGCTTTTGTCTGCCTGAGAGACTTTTACACCGCTCAAAAACCCCTCATGTTAACGCTCTATAGAATTGTTCATAAAAAACATCTTGCCCTGCCATTTAAGCTGGGTGAGAATAGAAGTTCTGGTAGATCGGACACGAGGTCATAAATTCGCTAACGGATTTTCGAAAAGGGTTCACTCAATGATCGGCCTGGTTATTGTCACACATGGAGCGTTGGGACGAGAGTTTCGCAGTGCGCTTGAGCATGTGGTTGGCCCCCAGTCACAACTCGAAACCATTGCCGTCGATGACGATCTCGATCACAAAATTCTACTCCACAAAATTCGCACCAGCGTCAAACAAGTCAATGACGGCGATGGCGTCATTTTACTCACTGATCTTTTTGGCAGCACACCCTCCAATCTTGCCATTGATGCCATGAACGGCTCCCCCATCGAAATGATCAGCGGCATCAATCTGCCCATGCTGATTTCCCTTGCGACCAACCGCCAGAAACTCAATTTAAGTGATATTGTTGTCGAGGCCAAATCCTGCGGGCGGCGTTATATCCATGTGGCCAGCGACATGTTATGCCAATTCCCCAGACCAAATTCGAGGTCGTAAGCTCTAAGCGAGTTCAAAATGATTGCCAATACTCCTAAACCTTCCGCGAAAAGCGCCTCCATCGACATTCTCATTTGCAATAAGAAGGGGCTGCACGCACGCGCTTCCGCGCTATTCGTCAAATGCGTCCAGCAATTTGACGCGATTATCACCGTCACAAGAGATGGAGAGACCGTTTCAGGAAGCTCGGTCATGGATTTATTGATGCTCGCAGCGGGCAAAGGCACCTCGCTGACCATCAGTGCCAGTGGCCGGCAGTCAAATGAAGCCCTGGAGCAATTGGACGCCTTGATAGCGGCAGGATTTTATGAGGAAAACTAGAACGCCTACCAGGGCATAAAGCTGTTCATGAAATTCATGGGACGACCAACGGATCTATTCATCTGGGCAACACTGCCTGTCATGACATACATCCGACTGTTCATAGTACCCATCTGCTGGTTCATCCCTTCCATATGGACATTCATAATTTCCATACGCTTATTCATGATCTCCACCTGCACACGCATGGCTTTCATTTCAGACAGCTTCTCATTCATTTCCGGCATGACCTTGGCAATGACATTCATATCTTTGCCCATATTATCAATACTACCGGTGAGATGTTCCATCTTCTTGGTCAAAACGGCCATATGTCCAGCCATTGGCGCAATCTGCTGGGCAATCACCCGCATGTCATTGGCAAGATTAAACATCAAAAAGAACCCGTATGCCATAACCAGAACCATCACAAACATGGCGGGATAAACAATGCGTTCCCAGCGCCGGACCGCGCCCTCGAACACATCTGCAAAGCGCTCGAAAGCTTCTGGAGAAAGATTGATTTGGGTGGTATGCAGGGCCGCTTCGCCGCTCTCCGTCACATCAGAAAGCCTGGGGAAATTTTCGCCCTCGTCAGTATCAGACATTTTTACCATGAATTCTCGCTTATGGATGTATCCAACCCGGACACGCTACGCACAACAGTCCATCCTGCTGAACATATTAAGCCATTGTTGCGGCGTGCGCAATCAATGTCATTGATCCAGCGATGATTTTTGAGTTTGAGCTTAATATAGCACAAAAATGCAGCAAATACTCAGCGAGGTGCAGCTTTTCCCCCTCAAAGTGAATTTTTTCCGTTACTGAGGGTCAGAATGGCCTCTCTTAAAAAAAGTATATAAAAAAAACTTTATATGTTTGTTGCGCCCGGATCATCAGGGCGCTATGTAGGATGCAAACAGCCCTTCGAGGCTGCGGACGCCATAACGAACAACATAGTTAAAGGAACATTTCATGGGTGATTATGTCATAGCCGATATCGGCCTTGCCGGTTGGGGCCACAAGGAAATCGAAATTGCGGAAACCGAGATGCCGGGCCTGATGGCCTGCGTTGAGGAATATGGTCCTTCAAAACCATTGAAAGGCGCCCGTATCACCGGTTCGTTACATATGACCATTCAGACCGCCGTCCTCATCCAGACCTTGCAAGCCCTTGGGGCGCAGGTACGCTGGGCGACTTGCAATATCTTCTCAACGCAAGATCATGCCGCCGCTGCCATCGCTGATCAAGGCACCCCGGTTTTTGCTGTGAAAGGCGAGAGCCTTGAAGACTATTGGGACTATGTGGACAAAATCTTCGATTGGCCCAAAACAGATGAAAATCCTGACGGCACGCCAAATCTCATCCTTGATGATGGTGGAGACGCCACCATGTATATCATTCTTGGTGCCAAGGTAGACGCTGGTGAGGAAATCATTCCTAACCCAGGCAATGAAGAAGAAAAAGTCGTCAAGGCACAGATCCTCAAACGTGCCAAAGCCTCCCCTGGCTGGTTCACCAAACAGCGCGACAATCTATTGGGCGTTTCGGAAGAAACAACCACCGGCGTGCATCGCCTCTACCAGCTGCAGGAAAAAGGCGAGCTGCCCTTCCCCGCTTTCAACGTCAATGACAGTGTCACCAAGTCAAAATTCGACAATCTCTATGGTTGCCGCGAAAGTCTTGTTGATGGACTGCGCCGCGCCACCGACGTGATGATCGCTGGTAAAGTTGCTGTGGTTTGTGGCTTTGGCGATGTTGGCAAAGGATCTGCCGAAAGCCTGCGCTCGCAAGGAGCGCGCGTCATCGTGACCGAGATCGACCCCATCTGCGCCCTGCAGGCCAGCATGGAAGGCTATCAGGTTGCCACCATGGAAACCGCAGCCCCACTGGGAGACATTTTCGTCACCACCACCGGCAACAAGGATGTCATCACTGTCGATCACATGCGTGCCATGAAAGACCGGGCCATTGTTTGTAATATTGGTCATTTCGATAGTGAGATCCAGGTCGATGGTTTGCGCAATTTCAAATGGACCGAGGTCAAGCCACAGGTTGACGAAATCGAGTTTCCCGATGGCAAAAAGCTCATCTTGTTGGCCGAGGGGCGTCTCGTCAATCTCGCTTGTGCCACTGGTCATCCAAGCTTTGTGATGTCCGCCAGTTTCACCAATCAGGTACTGGCCCAGATGGAACTTTACTCTGGTGCCGACAAATATGAAAACAAGGTCTATATCCTACCCAAAAACCTTGATGAAAAAGTCGCCACACTGCATCTGGCCAAGCTCGGCGTCAAACTGACCGAGCTGTCTGACGAGCAGTCAGAATATATTGGCGTTCCCAAAACCGGGCCGTTCAAGCCAGACCACTACCGTTACTAAACAAAATCAATATATTGCAAACGGCACTATATATTAAGGCGGCCTTCCAATGGGGGCCGCCTTTTTGTATGTACCAAACGCCAACAGCGCCAGTCAGTATCATTTTGACTAAATGACAATCTCGCCATATTTTATGGCTTTCACAACAGCATATGTGCGATTGCAAGCATTCAGCTTGCACCTTGCATTTTGTACATGGAAGGTGATCGTCGTCGTTGCAACAGATAGAATATCAGCGATTTCCTCATCCGTTTTTCCAGCAGCCACCCATTGCAGAACTTCGCGCTCTCTTTGTGTCAAAGGCTGATAAGCTGGATCTTTATCTCGCTGTTTCAGCTGCGTTCTTCTAAGTGCTTCAAAGCCATACATGCCCAAAATTTCCAATGACGCACGAGCGCTTTTTGACAAATCTGGATCTTCCCCGCAAGAAGAGAATATGGATAGCTCTCCTGACAATGAATGAATGGGAACCATAAATCCGTCAGTAGCGCCGAACTCCCGCCCCTCATCTATGATAAATTTCTGCTTGCTATTTAACGCGCGAGAGCGTCGAACATCCCCCCAAGAATATGCATCCATTGTCAAAAATAATTCTAGTACGACAGGATCTTTGGCCAAATAGTTTTCATTTTCATAGTGCTCGGTATATTCGCTAGGCCGCGTATTCAGCAAAATGCCATCGGTAAACAACTCTGTCGGCCCCGGAATTTTCATGATTGTAACGCTGGTTAACCCGTACCACAATAATTCTCGTTCGATCTCCGCGCATATGAGATCATGGTCATCCAATTGGCCAACCCGTTCAATAAATCCAAGTGTTCGCTCGGCGTAATGTAGATTGGATTTAAGCAATAAGGCCCCCAAATGATTTGTACCATATCTTCCCATGACCAACTTAGTTGTATTGCACCCCCCCCTCAACCTCCATTGATCAAGCATGTGGACAAATAACCTGCCCCGCTTTCCTTTGGGTAATTATCATCCAATCACTATTGCTCCTGACCAGATACCGCATTAAGCTGCGTACGGTATATATAACAAAAGGGGCTGCAGCGCTGATGATCAACATTCACAAACTTGGTAAAATGGGAATGATATTTTTCGCCTTGCAAGCCTTGCCGGTTCAGGCACAAATTGTTGATGATTGCATCCAGCAAGCCAATACGGGACGTGCCATCAAAGCTTGTACGGAACTACTGAAAGACAAAACTCAAACGCGCGCTCAGTTGGCAGCGCTCTATCAATTACGCGGTGTTGCCCATGACAATAATGGCAAATATGACAAAGCTATTGCCGATTATAGCCGCGCCATCCGCCTCAAGCCTGATGATGAAGCCCATTACAATCGCGGCGAAGCCTATTTCAAGCAACAGCGATATAAAAAGGCGATCAAAGACTTTTCACGGGCCATCCGCTTCAACCGCAAGATGGCCAATGCCTATTATAATCGCGGCACCAGCTATTTCCATTTACGCCGCTTCCGCAGAGCCATCAAGGATTTCAGCCGCACCATTCGCCTCGCCCCAAACTATGCACCGGCATATCGCAATCGCGCTGTCGCCTATAAAAGTCGAGGCAAAAAGCATAAGGCCGCCGCCGACTATCGTAAATATATGGCGTTAAAATAATCGTATAGGAAATGTAAAATTGGTTGCTGCTTGCCGCTTACATCTATCGGGCGCAACTGGCCGTGACACGTTCGACACGGCAGTTCGGATCATTTTCATTGTAACAATAACATGTTACACCCTGATCAGAATGATAGGTTTTGCCGATCTTGCCTTTGCCAATGCAGGTAGCTTCCGCGATTTTTGCACCCGGTCCACAAGATTTACTACAGAGTTTTTGCTGATTGGGGCCGCAAGTCTCGCTCAGTGCCTGACCACCCAAAGAGGTCCCACCACCGCCGGATACCGTACCAACGCCCTGCATCCGCTCAATACGCATTTTTAATTGCTGAATGGTCTGGCGCAGCTGGCTTAACTCTTGTTTGATCCACTGGCTATGAACATGGCTTTCCTGATGCGCCAGAACACCAAAAGTCGGGGCTAAAAATGCCATGCAAAAAACAAATATCAATTTCTTCATCCAGATTTTTCCTCTTTTCGCTATGGGCGTTTGCCGAGTATATCAAAGGCAACCTTCAACTACGCCATAAATTTTACAATGACGCTGGAATTCAAATGCCGCGAGCTCTATCTGACAACATATTTGCCTCTTCCCTTTTTCTCCAACAAGCCCTTGTCGACCAATGTTGCCAGGCCCCGATAGACCGCTTCGTGGGTTAGCGCGATATCCGTTGCAAAAGCTTTGATCGATCCGTTCAGCTGTCCCTCTTCGATCGCCGCGAATATGCGATCTTCAGCACTGCGAATAGCCAATATCTCAAGTTTGCGCCGATATCCGCGAATTTGCCCAGCAAACCGCTTGGCAAGCGCCAGTGAAAATTCTGCATCTTCAACAAATTTTTTCAAAATCACAGCCCGGTCCAGCTCAACAAGGTGACTTGGTGCAATGGCAATGGCGTCGCAATGATAGTTTTGCGCAAATAGCGAAGCTTCCGCAAATGTCTGTCCGTTACTGGCGCGATGGATAACGACGTTTTGCCCATTTTGGGTATAGCGCCGCAACTCTATCTGGCCATCTTGAACATAAAAGAGCCCACGTGCTTTTTCGTCTTGACGAAAAACGGTTTCACCGCTCTCCAAATGGCGATGCCTATAAGCACTTGGCGCAACCAGATCAAAAGGTGCAGGTATCATTGACTTTCCCTCAATATGATTACAATCATATTGTTTTCGAATATCACTTGCTACAAGGGGGGACAACAATTATTTGGAGAACAACAAATGTCACCTTTTGCAACTGGCTCAATTGCAGCCTCAGCGCTTTTCCTGCTTCTCAATCATGCCGCTGTGTTCGCGGCGCCAAAAGATCAGCAACACAATATGCACGGACAAATGGACCATTCCTCGATGGACCACAGCCAGATGAATATGGCAAAACCGGCAAAAACGATGAAAACGATGAAAACGATGAAAAATATACAGGAAACCACTCCCAAGGAACCGGGTCAGGGAGCTTTTGCAACAATTGCCGAAATTGTTGCCTTGCTGACCAGTGATCCCAAAACAGACTGGAGCAAGGTCGATATTGCTGGGCTGCGCGAACATCTCATCGATATGGATTAAGTCGTGCTGCGAGCCACATCCAAAACCACTGTCGCGAGCGATAAAGTCGTCTTCACGATTACAGGAAGCGGCAGAACACTTAAGGCCATTCAAACCATGGTCCCCGCTCATTCTGGAGTGCTATCGCGCACAACAGCCTGGAAAATAAAAAGTGAATTGACCGACACAGGGGCTATCATGACGATCACCTCAAATGCACCAAGTGCGTTAAAGACCGTCAAGGCGTTGGGCTTTTTTGGTGTCATGGCAACGGGTGCCCACCATCAGCCGCATCATCTGGCCATGGCCAAAGGTGCCATGGGAGCACACGCCCACGCGCACAATTGATAACACCACGCGTTGAACCAAAGGCGTCATGAACGGGTCCTCGATCTTACACCTGATCGGGGGCCTTGGTATCAATGACCATCTGCGCGATCGCCTCATCAACCGGCATAACCTTTTGATGCTTGTCGCCAAGACGGCGCACCGACACCGTACCCTCTTCCGCTTCGCGCATGCCAACAACATACATCACCGGCACTTTGGCGTGAGAATGCTCGCGTACCTTGTAGTTGATCTTTTCATTGCGCAGATCAATTTCGCAGCGAAGCCCAGCGGCCAGACATTTGGCTTGCAGCTCAAGGCCATAATTGTCAGCATCCGAGACGATGGGAGCGACGACAATTTGTGTCGGGGCGAGCCAGAGCGGAAAACGCCCGGCATGTTGCTCGATCAAAATACCAGTGAAGCGCTCCAGTGATCCAAACATGGCGCGATGCACCATCACGGGTTCATGCTTTTCACCATCAGCGCCAATATAAAAAGCACCAAGGCGGCCTGGCAGATTGAAATCAAGCTGGGTTGTGCCGCATTGCCAATCACGGCCAATGGCGTCGCGCAGAACATATTCAAGTTGGGGCCCGTAAAAAGCCCCCTCACCAGAATTCAACTCCCATTCGACGCCAGCCGCATCCAGCACAGCTTTCAATGCCGCCTCCGACTTGTCCCAGATCTCATCAGAACCAACGCGCACCTCTGGTCGGTCTGAAAACTTGATCTTGACGTCTTCAAAGCCAAACTCCTTGTAGATCGTCATCATCAGATCATTGATCTTGATACATTCCTGCGTAATCTGCTCCGGCGTACAAAAAACATGAGCATCATCTTGGGTGAACGAGCGCACCCGCATCAAACCATGCAGCGCCCCCGATGGCTCATAGCGATGCACCTTGCCAAATTCGGCAATGCGCAACGGCAGATCGCGATAGCTCTTCAAGCCATGCTTGAAAATCTGCACATGACCGGGGCAGTTCATGGGCTTGCAGCAAAAGGTTTTATCATCCGGCGTTTGCGTGGTGAACATATGGTCACCAAATTTTTCCCAATGCCCCGAAGCCTCCCACAGACTTTTTTCCATCATGTCGGGGGAATTCACCTCGACATAACCGGCATCAATCTGGCGGCGGCGCATATAGGAAATCAATTGCAGGAACAGGGTCCAGCCCTTGGCATGCCAAAATACAGAGCCCGGCGCTTCTTCTTGAAAATGAAACAGATCCATCTCGCGGCCAATGCGGCGATGGTCGCGCTTTTCAGCTTCTTCCAGCATGAAAAGATGAGCCTTCAAACTCTTCTCATCGGCAAAGGCTACGCCATAGATGCGTTGCAACATGGGATTATTGTGATCACCGCGCCAATAAGCTCCAGCCAGCTTGGTCAGCTTGAAAGCCGTGCCAACTTTGCCCGTTGAGGGCAGATGCGGACCAAGGCACAGATCCAGCCACGTACCTTGCCGATAAACACTGATCTCCTCATCGCCGGGCAAATCCTCGATCAGCTCGGCCTTATAGTCTTCGCCATGCTCCTTGAAATATTTAATCGCCACATCGCGATCCCAGACCTCGCGCACAAATTTGTCATTGCGCTTGACGATCTCACGCATTTTCTTTTCAATCTTGGGAAAGTCTTCAGTGGAAAACGGCTGCTTGGGATCAAAATCATAATAAAAGCCATGCTCAATCACCGGCCCAATGGTCACTTGCGTACCGGGGAACAGCTCTTGCACGGCCTGCGCCATAATATGCGCCGTATCATGACGGATGAGCTCAATGGCCTCCTCGTCGTCGCGCAGCACAATCTCAACGGCCGCATCATCATCGAGCGCTTTGGATAAATCGCACAACTTGCCATCGACCTTCAAGGCCACAGCTTTCTTGGACAAGGATTTGGAAATACTAAGGGCAATCGCCAAGCCATCAACTCCGGCTTCATATTCGCGCGCATTACCATCAGGGAAGGTGATATTGATCATATGTTTTTCGGCACGGCAAAGCACAATAGCAATAATGTCCTCAACCGAAACCGCCTCTCACTCTCTGCAAACCAGGCAGGTAAGCTATTGT
>JAJRQA010000230.1 GCA_024280475.1 Alphaproteobacteria bacterium | reverse complement strand
TTCGCGGCGTCGGGCACTGTGACCCTAGAGCTTGGCTTGACAAAAGTGCCCATGGTCGTGGCGTATATTATGGGAAAACCGGAATATAGCCTGCGCCGAATGGTCAGCGTGCAATCAATTGTCCTTGCTAATCTGGTGCTTGGAGAAAATATCTTTCCAGAGTTTCTTCAAGAAAATTGCACCCCGGACAAACTAGTCGCAGCGATGGATGAGTTATTGACAGACACACCGGCCCTTGTCGCTCAACAAGAAGGTCTGGACCTGGTGGAGAAAAAGGTCATGCTGCAGGGAACAACGCCGAGCCGAGAAGCCGCAAAAATTGTGACCTCATATCTCAACGCTTACATGAAGGCATAGGCACTTGTACCCGTGGTGCCTTAGTCACTGGTATTGCCGAGATAATGAAGGGCAATCTTCCTTTTGTGCGGCCGCGTACGGTGTTCAATCACAAACACACCCTGCCAGGTACCCAAAACCATCCGACCATCTTGTACAGGAACGGCCAGCTGCGTTTGCGTGACCATGCTCTTGATATGAGACGGCATATCATCGGGGCCTTCGCTACTATGGCGATAGTCTGTACGCTCAGGCGCGAGTCCATCCAACGCGTCAACGAGATCTAGTGCAACGGTTGGATCTGCATTTTCTTGAACAGTCAAAGACGCGGAAGTGTGGCGAATGAACAAGGTCAAAAGCCCTTCCTTGGCGCGTACCAAATCAAGCCAGCCTTGCAATGGCTGGTTGATTTCGAACAAACCCTTGCCGGTGGTGTGGACGTCTAAAGAATGCAGGCTTTGGCTTAGCGGCATGTTATTTTTCTCTTGCGGCTAATTTGGTGACGAGGCATTTACAGCGGCACCCCTTCTTCGCTCTTTTTCTCTTTTTTGAGGTCCTCGACCATCCCCTTAAACCGATGGAGAAGTTTTTCCATAAAGTCCATGGCTTTATCTACGTCTTCTTCAGTGGGTACTTCGAGCTTTCCACCATCTCCGGGGCCTGGTGCCAGTCTTGCGGCGTCTAATTGTGCCCGCAAGCTGTCATTTTCCTGCTCCAGGCGCCGCACCTTGTCGTGTAGAGATTGGTTCTGACCATCAACGCCTTGACATTTCCAACTCCCCGAGGATCGACCGCAAAGGGATACTGCCCCAGTTTTGGTGTCAAGCCTCAATATTCCATCTTTGGTCTGTGTCATGGAATAGCGTCCCGTTTCTGCTTGTGCGATGGATGCACCCCCGATAAGGGTTCCGGCGATAAAAAAGAATGAGATATGTTTGGTTATGGTCATATTTTACTCCCTGGGAAACAAATGCGCTTCGATATGCGTGACCCGTTTGGTGATTTGTTGTCAATTGACCCTATTATATGGCCAATACACCGATAATTACAAAGGTTGTGCACGATTGGCTGTGAAAGATCTCATGGCAGGGTTGCCACGCCATCCTGCTGCTTGTCTTTTGTCCATGTTTAAGGGGTTTATGCGGCCAATTTGAGCACGCGAATTAACCGTTTTTTCACTCCAATCATAAAGAGTGTGATTAGACCTTCCGCTAAGTTCATCGTGCGGGAATTTTCGCGCGTATTTGCGATGGAAAGACGATGAGTATTTTCTAGGTACGGGTAGGGAATGCCTTTTTTGGCATTTCTATGGGTTGTATTTTCCACGTGAATATCGAATTTGTGTACCGGCCCATTGTTATGGCTCGCAAGGAGATCGTTGTGGTTCAATCCAGCGACAAAAGTGATTCTAAACGTAATATCGAGACGGACTCTACACAGGCCGAACAAATATTGGACAGTATTATCGAACATATAGAATCGACAGATAAGTCTGAAACAGGCGATGAACAGACCGTGGCTGAACGGTCTCAATCTGATCAAATGCAGAGTGATGGAAATTCTGCACAGACACTCCAAAAAGAACAACAGAGCCCAGCACCCAATACCAATGCAGATTTCGAGAATATTGAATTGCGGGCCGCAGCCCTAGCTTCAAAGCTTGGTGGAACCGGATTGTCCTACAACGCAGGTGTCAAAAAGTATTTGGATCAATCGCTCGATCCAGACGAGCCAGAACTTGAGCTTGTTACGCCGCTAGTTAGAGCGGCTATTCATCAAGATGACCTGGATGTTGACAGCAAACGTTTTGGCATATCCGACCTTGCCGAGCACGATCACCGCGAAACACAAGCGCAGGCGGAAGAGTTAAGCCAAGCCGAATTAATCCAGCAGCAAACGCATGTCAGTAAATGGGACGCAGAGTTGCAAGATGAGCAAGGCGTCGAGGCAAGTCCATCCGCAGATGCTACCCTGGAGGAAGTTACCTCGAGTGCTCCCGGCACTGAGATGGGATTGGTTGATGAGCCACCAGAGGTTGAGAAAAAAACAGTCGGTACCGTGGAGCAAACTCTGGAGTTGGAAGACATTGAGAGCAATATTGAGGCTCTATCAATATCAATGAAACATGATCATGATTTGCAAATTCAGCAGTTGGCGGTTGAAACACAAGCTCAATCGATTGTTGAGCCAGTGCCGACAAGCATACCGCTCGATGAAATGGAATTGCGTGTAACGTCGCTTGAAACGCATATTGTCAAGCTGTTGGATGATGTTGCTCTATCTGAGCAAAAGTTGGGC
>JAJRQA010000229.1 GCA_024280475.1 Alphaproteobacteria bacterium | reverse complement strand
TTTTCATGATCTTTTTCATTGTCTTTTTTCCATCTATTGTTGTCCGATAGATGCGTCAGGCATCTGTGCCGGATAAGTTACTGATGGAGATAAGGTATATAGTAGAATATCCGAATATTCAAATGTTATTATGTTTGTGCGACAAAAAGTGCCAATATAAGTGCTTCAAATCATGTACAAAATTTCAATGAACAGGTAGTTAACTGCTGTTGCTAGTGGCCTCATGCATGAAAAATCCCCATTTTATGCAATATTAAGCATAATGACAAAACCATCGGCTCCCCCCAGTATCTCTATTGATCTAGAATAATATCACAAATAATGGAAGAGCATTAGAATAGCGCCGCCATGTTATCACTAGTTCAGCCAATTGAGCTAACTAAAGCCAGACTCCATGCATAAAACAAATCTTAGACGCCATCATTTTTACTGTCTCCAAGAACTCGGACTAGCGCCTATAAGCTAAAATGCGAGTATCCAGAAAAACCATCTAACGATGAGATCGATTTGTTTGCTGGCTATCGTTCTCTTGGTCCACCAACATTGACAACATGTAGTAGTTTTCAACAAAAGAGCTTGAATTCAGCTATTTCAACCTGTCCTAACTCTATATTTACCCCAAAGTGATCTAAGAGACCCTCGCCGAAGTCACCGTGACAAACCTTCCCTCCCCGCAAGACATATAAAAGGGCCGTACAGCGATAACTGCACGGCCCTTTATTTAAGAGTAGATATCTCAATATCGAAAATCGCTAACGC
This sequence comes from Alphaproteobacteria bacterium, assembly GCA_024280475.1. Taxonomy (GTDB): domain Bacteria; phylum Pseudomonadota; class Alphaproteobacteria; order Rhizobiales; family JAKIUO01; genus JAKIUO01. The sequence continues at coordinate 6,688 of JAJRQA010000229.1, read as the reverse complement.
TCGCGTGAGGCAATAGGCTATCTTTGTCGATCCTGATCTATTGCAGTTTCTTCAGGTCCTCGGCGCTTAGGCTGGTGCGCGAGATAGGCCGGAACTGAACATCAGTACGATTGGGATAATTATTGGCAGTCACCTTATAGAGCCCGCGCAAGTGAAGAACGGCTGATTTTGGAAAACGCTTATCAAACACACAAGAGATATCATTGTCGGGATGCTCACTACGTGATCCTGGATAGACCACCAGATTGACCTCTTCCCCTCCAACGATACCGGTTTTGACAAAATACTCGATACCAAAGCCCATCGGCAATTGTCCCCAGGCGCCGAAACGACAGCCAACATTATAGCGCCGGGTATCCCCTTCACTGCGGGTCATCACCTGATATTTGGTCTTGCCATCCAGCACGACTTTAATATCGATGAGCACCTGTTTCTTGGCCGCAAGGCCTTTGAAATCACCTTTTTTGACACCAACCAGAGATCTGGTCGTACCGCCACCGGCTTTGCGCTTGTCGAGATCACTGGTGAACTTTTCGAGTGCTAATGCAGGTTGCAGACCAATATGGGGGGCAAGGAGCAAGCTGCTGGTCAACGCCGCCAAACCCATTAGAAAGAATTTTTTCTTGATCACAACACTATCTCCTATCGCTATTTTCATTACAGATGCGCTTTTAAAATTTCCAGACATAGCGTCCGGCCTTGGCGAAATATGACTTAATGGTTCCCCACCAACTCTTGTCTTCAACCACAATATCAGGTGTACTTGGCTCCGTTGGTTCCGTTGGCTCAATTGGTTTAACTGGCTCTTGCGGCTCGGTTTGCTCCACCGGTGCTACGGGAGCCTCAGGTTCCACTGGTTGCAGCGGAGCTTCGGGTTCAGCGGGTTTAGCCGACACCGTATCGACGACCTCTTCAACACCAATAGGTAAAACTTCCGCATCACCTTCTGAGGGGCCCTCAATTGTTGGGTCATTCAAAACATCCGTGGGCTGTTCCCCGCCCTGTGGCACCTCGGTGGCCGGCGTCGTGACGAGTTCTCCTTCTTCAGGAAGCGTTGGGACAACTTCACCAGCGGTATCAACATCGACGTCCACAACAGTGTCTTCTATGGTTTCTACGCCTTCCTCTTCGCCAGAAGCATTGGCATTGACATCAGTGTCTGTGGCTGTGTCGCCTGTTTCTGATTGTCCGGGCGGTTCTGTGTCGCTCACATCTGGCGTACCGGTGTCGGTCGTATCTGGAGATACAACCACATCTGCATCTGGCAATGAGGGCGTCACTTCACCTTCGTTTGGACTGGCAATTATATCGGGTTCTTCCTCAACCACCGGCGGCTTGTCAGGTGTCGCCATAAAACGAATGGCCCGATTGTACTTTTTGCCATAACCTGCAATCCGGTTACCGTTCTTGCGCAGGTCTCCATTGATGATGTTACGCGCCCCGTACCAGTTTGAACTGCTCGTGTTAAAGAAGAGCTTGAGCTTTTGCTTGCCTCTGGGGCGTCTTTTTTTGCTGTAGCGGAAATGCCCTTGCAGCATGCCCACGAACAAAACCTTTGAGGCTATATCGGGATTAAGAACAAGATCGGGGTTACGATAGAGCTTGTCACCCATGCCGATCGCTCTGCCCATTTTTTTGTAATTTTGCGCCCAGGTGAGCTGCACATAGCCGCGTCCATAATAGACCTGACCAGTTTCCCGGTCCGCGAGATGGTATGGCTGTGAAATGATGCGCTTGTTATACATCCATCTGACATGTTTGCGAGCGGCCTTGTCCGACGTCTTAAAGCCCTCTCGCACGGGTCTTAACCGGGTTTCATGATAAGCGGTGGCCATTACATAAGCCAGCCAGCGACTGTCACTCATGCCAGTATTGGCATTCCAGTAATTGATGATCTGCTTGTAAGTTTGAAACTCAATGTCACTTAGACCTTTACGATGCAACATCTTGCGCACCTTGGCAAAGAAGACCTCTTCATCAACATGGCGCAGAGTTTGTTGTGCCAAAGCATCAGAACCTGGCGACGATACCAGCAAGGCAGCAATGATTGGTGCCACAAACAAAAGCTTTATGTTGATTTTTTCGCCCTTGAACAAATCCATGCACCCTCACAAACAAATCGAATTAACAATATCCCAAAAAGTTACAGCAAAGCGAGCGCATGTTCAACTATCAATGATCATTCAAAAACCATCGAAAACCGTAACACAAACATTTATCTGAAGTTGCAAGCCCCATATGCCCTGGCTTTGATGCCGATACAAATGGCGGTCGATTGTATTTGCGCAATTGGATGCAACAACGATATCTGCAAGATTACCCTCATTGGCGAGCACCCGACATTGGTCACCAAACAGTTTTAATGTCCGCGCCCTTTAACAAGGCGCTCTGTATAGTCGTGAATGGTTTCGCCGTCAGGAATTCTGATTTCATCGGCAAGGTCTTTTAACTCTTCAACCGTTTCTGGATGAAGATAAGTGATACCGATGATCACCGCAAACGCCACCGGCACACCTGCGATTGCCGAAGTCAGGCTCTCAATACCCAAAATACTTGTCGTGAGACCACTCCAATGAGCCATTGTCATCAGCATCGATATAGAGAACCCAGCCATCATGCCAGCCCATATGCCAAACCTTGATACGTCTTTCCACCAGATCGCCAGCACGAGCGGCGCAAAGAAACTGCTGGCAGCGATGGACAGCGCCCATAGACCCATTTGTAAAATGTCGAAATCCTGCCCGATCGCAAGAGTGCTCGCAATGGCGGTGACCACGATCATCGATAGCCTGGCAATCAAAAGCCGCTTGGCAACGGACACTTTTGTCCAAATGCCACCATAGAACAAATCTTCACTGATAGAACAACTCATGGTCAGCATGTGAGCGCTGGCCGCTGACAGAGCAGCGGCCATGCCAGCCGCTGCCAGAAAGCCAACGAGCACAAAGGGCAATTCGCCAACGATGGGAAGGATCAAGGAAATACTGTCGCGCATCACCGCCAGTTCTTTGATGGCCAGGATGCCATCCTTGTTAAGATCGAGAATGTCCACCATGCCAGCTTCCTTAAGCTCCGATAGCCAGCTTGGCATGGCATTGAAAGGCTGACCAATCAGAGATTGATACATGATATATTTGGTAAACACGGCAATGGCTGGCAGGCTCAGCATCAAGATGGCTGTGAGAACAACCCCCCAGCTAATCGAGCGCCGTGCTTCGGTGACACTCTCTGAGGTGCCGATACGCATAATGGAAGCTGGCAGGATTGCCGCTCCCAGCATGACGCTGATCAGCAGGAATAAAAAGTCGAGCTTTTTGAGTGCCCCGAACATTTGCTGCAGAGGCTTTTTAACAACGAGCGTATTGTCGCCAGGCAGTGCCGTATCAAGAGCGGTTGGGCTCGCCTCGACAATGCCGCCAGCCGCTTCCACCTTGCTGATATCGGCAAACAGACTGCCATAAGTCAGTTGCGGCAAGGGCAGCGTCGTATGCGTTACTGACAATATGGTCAAGGGAGTCAAAAGCCCCAATAACAGTACAAGCAGCTGGGCACCAGTGGTCCAGGTCAATGAGCGCATTCCGCCCAGAATATTTGAGAGCACGACCACCGCACCGATGACGATAATAAGCGTTTTAAAATTTGTTGCGGTAAACTGCGAGATTACTTCCGCCGCAATTCTGATCTCGGCACTTAGCAACATCATGGAAGGGACAAGTAAAAAAAGTCCGGCCGTTATTCTGATAATTTTGCTATCGAACCGCTCCCCCAAAAAAGACGCCAAAGTATAAGCCCCAAATTTGCGAATATAGGGAACGAAAAAAATGGCCATCAGCACCAGCCCAGCGACCAGCCCCAGCCCCAGCACCAACGCATCAAAGCCGATCAGGAACAAGGAACCGGTCAGGGCGAAAAAGCCGATACCACCAAAACTGACACTCGCATAGGCCAGACCATTGTAAAAGGCTGGTACCCGGCGTCCTGAGACATAAAAATCATCAATGAGAATGGTTCTCATCATAAATCCGATGACCAGATAAGCGCAAACCGGCGCCGCCATAATGACATGCCCAAGCCAAAGATTATTGATCCCCAATTGTTCAAAAATAACAAGAATGATGACCAGCCCAATGATAATACTTGCAAACGTTGCATAGCTGGTGCCGATATTTGGATTGGCAGGGCGGGAATTAGATTGAAATGCCATAAATTGATCGCTCGTTTTTATTATTAGGGGCCAGATAACGCTCGGCAAGATGTAGCACCGTTATATTTCTTCGGATGCACCATGCTTTCGGTCGGTTTTTTCTTGTTGCGCAAAGGACCAATAGACGAGGATGATCATCATTATGAACGCGCCTTGTGCCCCAAGGTAAAAGGCGAATGGAAAGCCAAGAAAACTCCAGCCAGAAAATAACCCTGTGAACAAGCTCGTAAACAACAAGATGCTCCCCAGAATTGCAAGAGCGATCAACGCGTTGAGCTTCGTCCCCTGCCAATGCAACCGGCGATGATTGGATTCAATCACTTGTTAGTGCCCCCTCTTTTTTGTTCGCGGCGTCAAACACTAGGCGTTCAATACAACGATAGCCTCGAATTAAGGTGTGTATTGGGCCTTAGTGACTCCCTTTTAAGCGGTAGCACAAGGGCCGTCAAAACGAAATGCCCGCGGGGTTATCCTCAAGCTATCAACAGCTACATCAAACAGTCTTCAACATCGTAAGCACGCAGTCTACAACTAGAGTTCAATGACCATGTTATTTGTCTACTGAATATATAAAAAAAAGGGGATGTTTTATGCGCCGCGCCGCACTGTTCTTGTCTGTTTTGTTGGGTTTTTCTTTCACCTTGATCGCCAGTTCGATCGCTGCTCCAAGGCTCGTTGCCAAGGTAGATCTGTCTCAACAACGTATGAGCGTATATATTAATGGGCGCAAGCAATATTCATGGCCGGTGTCAACGGGACGCCGGGGCTATCGTACGCCTGTGGGTTCCTGGAGGCCCACAGTATTGCGACGCATGCATTATTCAAAAAAATATTACAATTCTCCCATGCCCCACTCAGTTTTTTATCTCGGTGGGTTTGCCGTTCACGGCACTGGTGCGATTAGACGTCTTGGACGCCCTGCATCACATGGCTGCGTCCGCCTCCATCCTCGCAATGCCCGCCGCCTTTACGGCTTGATCAAGGCGCATGGCAAGCGCAATACGCGTATCAAAGTCGTCAGATAATCTTGGCGGAGCGAGGACGGTTGGTATAAAACGCCGAAAAAAGGTTCAAATTTGACGGCGGCCTAATTCCTGCCACAAACTTGGCTATATTGACAATCACTAACATTTACTACTGACCCACACAAAAAAAGGGTGCTCCGACCGGAGCACCCTTTTTTGTTGGTCTGCGCATAAATTGCGATGCTATTTTTTCAACAGATCGCGGATTTCAGCAAGCAATTGCTCTTGTGCTGGCGGCTCGGCAGCTTTTTCGGCTTCTGCTTCTTCTTTAGCCATTGCCTCTTTAGCCTTGTTCATCATCTTGATCATCATGAAAAGCACGAAAGCAACGATCAGGAACGCGATCAGCGCGTTCAAGAAAAGCCCATAATTTATTAGCACTTCTTTTCCATCCAGCCCCTCACCAAGGGACTTGCTAAGTTTGGAAAAATCCAGGCCCCCTGAAAAATAACCAATAAACGGCATGATCACATCGCCGACCAGTGATTTAACGATGGTGCCAAATGCCCCACCGATGATGATGCCAACGGCCATATCGACCATATTACCCTTGAGGGCAAACTCTTTAAATTCTTGTACCATTCCCATAGGACAAATCCCTTTTTGTTGTAGTTAAAATTCTTTTTCGACCAAACTTTCGAGACTGTATCATCACGATGATACGGCCTATGCGAACTATTAGACTCGCTTTTCATAGGTGAATTACCAAAAAAACAAAATAGAAACGGACAAATCGGGCTGCATGAACCGATTATTAGGACCTTTAATGTTAATAAAGAGGGTAAATGAGTTGTATCGCTACAATTTGTAAGGGCCGTAACACAGGATGAAGCAGTGTCTCAAAAACTATTCAAAATTGAACGCGAGTTCGCCCAAATCACTAATGACAATGTACCCGGCGTTTCTCCACAGCAGCACAATCAATTGATGAGCGCTATCGCCGAGGTCAAGGATCTGCTCTCTGAGAATTCGGTTCAGACCGAAGTGCCAACGCAAATCATGGAAGACTTTCGCGCAGATATGGCCGAAGCTGCCAAGATCAAAGCCGAATTGATGGTCATCCAACAGGCCATCGACAGTACAAAATTCGAAATTGCTGCGCTGCATCTACATGGAGAAGAAACACCAGATATCGCACGCATGAGTGATGAACTTGGCGCCATTGTTACCGGAACGGAACAAGCAACCGAGACTATATTGACAGCGGTCGAGGCAATTGACGACAACGCGAATGATCTGGGCGCCATGGTGCGAACCAACGCGCAAAGAGACATGGCCAACGATATTCAAGAACAGGTTGTGAAGGTCTTTGAAGCCTGCAACTTCCAGGACCTGACCGGTCAGCGGATCAGCAAAGTCATTAGAGCCTTTGGCTTTATCGAACAACGCGTTGATCAAATGATGGAAATCTGGGGCGGCATTGATAGTTTCAAAGGCTTTGAACCAGAAGAAATCATGG
>JAJRQA010000228.1 GCA_024280475.1 Alphaproteobacteria bacterium | reverse complement strand
TCTCAAAACCATCATCAATGATGCGCTTGAAATTCTTGCAACACGCATCGAGGCCATCGGTGCCAAAATATCTGTCGACCTGCCGCGCGAGGAACTGTGGGTGGTTGGTGGTCAGGTGCGGCTGCAACAAGTGCTGGTCAATCTGATTGGTAACAGCCTTGATGCGATGGAAGATCTGCCGCAACCCAAAGTCGAAATAAAAGCCGCCCGCGATGATCAATATATTACGCTGTCGGTCCGCGATTTTGGCGCCGGCATTGAAAGGGAGGCGGCAAGCCAGATTTTCGATCCTTTTTTTACCACCAAAGGCGTGGGCAAGGGCCTTGGGCTGGGGCTGTCGATCTCCTATAATATCGTCAAGGATTTTGGCGGTGAACTAAGCGGTCGCAACCACCAAGACGGGGGAGCGGTTTTTGTGATTAAACTCAAACCCCAAACCGTAAAATCAAGCGAGGCCATCCAATGACCAACCCCTGTGTCCTGTTTGTCGATGACGAGGAGCATTTGCGCATCGCCTCGCAGCAGGCGCTCGATCTGGCCGGATATGATGTCAAATGCTTTTCGTCCGCCAAACAGGTCGCCGATTTCGTCAGCCGCAATTTCTATGGCGTTGTGGTGACCGATATTCGCATGCCCGATATGGATGGCATGGCGCTCATGCAAAACCTGCTCGAGATTGATCCTGAATTACCGGTCGTGCTGATTACGGGTCATGGTGATGTGCAATTGGCGGTGGAAGCCATGCGGGCGGGCGCTTATGATTTTATCGAAAAGCCATTTGCACCGGTCCATCTTGCCAAAGTGGTTGGGCGCGCCCTGGAAAAACGCCAGATGACCCTTGAGATCCGTAAACTGCGCTCCGCCGTTGGTGGGCGCGACAAACTGGAAGCCCGGCTAATGGGACGTGCCCCCGTCATGGTCGAAATCAGACGCCAGATCCGTGCCGTTGCGCAGACGCAGGCAGATGTGCTGATCTTCGGCGATACTGGCACCGGCAAAGAAGTGGCGGCGCGTGCCCTGCATGCCATCAGCGAACGAAGGGATCAACCGTTCGTGGCGATCAATTGCGGGGCCCTGCCAGCCAATCTCATCGAAAGCGAATTGTTTGGCCATGAAGCTGGCGCCTTTCCGGGTGCCATACGGGCGCGCTATGGCAAATTTGAACATGCCAAACGCGGCACCGTTTTTTTGGATGAAGTGGAAAGCATGCCAATCGAGTTGCAGGTCAAACTGTTGCGCGCTGTCCAGGAAAAAATGATCACCCGGCTCGGTTCCAATGAGCAGATTGAACTTGATGTGCGATTTATCGCCTCAAGCAAATCCGACCTTGAACAATTGGCGCAAAAGGGTGGTTTTCGCCAAGACCTTTTATATCGTCTCAATGTGGTGACCTTGCGTATGCCAGCAGTAGCAGAGCGCAAAGAGGATATTCCGCGCCTGTTCATCCATCTCGTCAATGAAGCGGCTGCCAGATATCGGCGCGATCCCCTGGACGTCCATCCAGCAACCCTTGCCCGACTTACAAATAAGAGCTGGCCGGGAAATGTGCGCGAGTTGCGCAATGCCGCTGATCGCTATGTCCTTGGTCTCGATAGCTTCGAGCCGATCAATGGTGACCCCCGTGAGCAAGTATTGGCGGAGCAGGTAGGTGAGTTTGAGCGCAATATCATTGCAGCTGAACTTACCGGCAATGGCGGCAGTTTAAAAAAAACCTACCAGTCGCTTGGGCTTTCTCGCAAATCACTTTATGACAAGATGCAAAAATACGGACTTTCGCGCGAAGATTTCGGCGCTGATAGCGATGAAACCCGGGATTAAAAACCGATGGGTAGAAATATCCCTCATTTCCAGAACAATTAGCACCATTTCTACCCAATACGGGCGTTGCTCGTCCACGCTTTGCGTTTTTCATCCCTCTTCCCCCTTGCAGCGGTCCCCCCGATACGTCTTAGATGCTCTGAGCATGCATCTGGTCTTTATCTGGTGCATCAAATGTAAATGAACCACACCTGGAGGATGGAACCATGCGTTTCCTGAAAATCATCACAGCTGCAGCAAGTGTCCTTGCCATCAGCACAACCAGTGCAATGGCCAATTGCGATGCTGGCGAAATTGTCATCAAGTTTTCTCATGTGACAAACACTGACAAACATCCAAAGGGTATTGCCGCTACTCTTTTGGAAAAGCGCGTCAATGCAGAAATGAATGGCAAAGCCTGCATGCAGGTTTTTCCCAATTCAAGCCTTTATAATGATGGCAAGGTGCTAGAAGCCCTGCTAAATGGCGATGTTCAATTGGCCGCTCCGTCCTTGTCGAAATTTGAAAAATTCACCAAGAAATTCCGGATCTTCGATCTGCCATTCATGTTCAATGACATCAATGCCGTTGATAAATTCCAGAATTCACCAGCTGGACAAAAACTCAAGGGTTCGATGGTCAAACGCGGTCTGCAAGGACTGGAATTTTGGCATAATGGCATGAAACAAATGTCAGCCAGTCGTCCACTGGTCAATCCATCTGATGCCAAGGGCCTGAAATTTCGCGTCCAGGCATCCGATGTGCTTGTGGCCCAGTTCACACAGCTTGGCGCCAACCCGCAAAAAATGTCCTTCAAGGAAGTTTATGGCGGCTTGCAGACCAAAGTTATTGATGGGCAGGAAAACACCTGGTCCAATATTTACGGTAAAAAATTCTTTGAAGTGCAAGACGGTGTGACCGAAACAAACCACGGTATCATCGACTATCTTGTTGTCACATCTGTCAAATGGCTTGATAGCCTCAAACCTGATGTGCGCGACCAGTTCTTGAAAATTCTCAAAGAAGTCACGACAACCCGTAACGGCGAATCAACCGCTGTGAACGAAGCCAACAAGCAAAAAATCATTGCTGCAGGCAGTAAAGTTCGCGTTCTGACCGCTGACCAGCGCAAGGCATGGGTTGCCGCGCTCAAGCCAGTATGGAAAAAGTTTGAAGGTGATATCGGTGCCGATCTCATCAAAGCGGCACAGGGCTCCAATTAAGGCCGCCAGTTATGATCTGACTTTGACCTAGAATACAGGGCTGCGCCATTGCAAAACGGCGCAGCCCTCAATCAAATGATCGTCTTGGGGGAACATATGTCAACATCCGCGCAAAGCAGTTGGTCTAGAGCGGTCGACACTATCGAAGAAACCCTGATCGCGCTGCTTCTGGGCGTCATGACCCTCATCACATTTGCCAATGTGATTGCCCGCTATGTTTTCAATTCCAATATCTTGTGGGCGCTTGAAGCAACGGTATTCCTGTTTGCCTGGCTGGTCTTGCTGGGCGCCTCATATGCCGTAAAACACTCCATTCATATCGGTGTCGATATCGTGGTGCAAGCACTGCCCCCCGGGCCACGTAAAGCCCTGACGCTCATCGCCACTTTGGCTTGCGTGGTTTTTGCAGCTTTATTGCTCAAGGGCAGCTGGGACTATTGGTATCCATTCGTGACCACCCAAGCTTTTCTTGAAACCGAAGATATCCCAATGCCGGACGTTCTCCAGTTCCTTGCCGTTTGGCTGAACGATGGCGAAAAATACGAGAAAATTCCCCGCTTCATTCCCTATGCTGTTCTACCAATTAGCATGGCTCTTTTGACCTATCGCTTTTTGCAGACGGCATGGCGCGTTTTTACCGGCGAACAAGAAAACCTGCTAGCCAATCATGAAGTCGAAGACCTGATGGAAGAAGCCGCCAAAAGCGATCTTTCCTCCAACCAGAAATCGGAGGAATAATCCATGCAGGTTGCCATACTTTTTGCGATGATTATCGGCCTGATGCTAATCGGCGTGCCGATCAGCGTGTCATTGGGTCTATCGAGTATTCTGTTTTTGATTGTCCACTCCGATGGATCTTTGGCCTCTATCGCCCAGACCTTGTTTTCGGCCTTTGATGGTCACTACACTTTGCTGGCCATCCCGTTTTTCATTCTGGCGTCGACGTTCATGTCAACGGGCGGCGTGGCACGGCGCATCATTCGTTTTGCCATCTCCATTGTCGGTCATTTCCAGGGCGGACTGGCGATCGCCTCCGTCGTTGCGTGCATGATGTTTGCCGCCTTGTCAGGTTCATCTCCAGCAACCGTGGTGGCCATTGGCACCATTGTCATCGCTGGCATGCGCGAAGTGGGTTATACGAAAGATTTCGCGGCCGGGATTATTTGCAATGCCGGAACGCTTGGTATCCTTATTCCCCCTTCCATCGTCATGGTTGTCTATGCAGCGGCAACCGATGTGTCGGTTGGGCGCATGTTTCTGGCGGGCGTCATTCCAGGGTTGCTGGCCGGCTTGATGCTCATCGCGGGCATATTCGTCTATGCCAAAGTCAAGGGCTTGCCCTCGCAGCCGTGGGCTGGATGGGGCGAAGTTTTTTCTGCGGCACGCGATGCCATATGGGGGCTGATGCTGATTGTCATTATCCTTGGCGGTATTTATGGCGGTATCTTTACACCGACCGAGGCCGCTGCGGTCGCGGCAATCTATGCCTTTATAATCGCCAATTTTGTCTATCGCGACATGGGGCCGCTGCGAGGAGCTGACGGCCAATCCATATCGCTGCTGCGAAAACCCCAAGCCATTATTACCGTCTTGCTACATCCCGACACCAAGAAATCCCTGCTTGAAGCTGGCAAGCTGACCATCATGTTGATGTTTATTATCGCCAACGCTTTGATTTTAAAACATGTGCTAACCGAAGAGCGCATCCCGCAAATGATTACCGAGGCCATGCTGGCAGCAGGTTTTGGCCCCATCTTGTTCCTGGTCATCGTCAATATCATTTTGCTAATCGGTGGACAGTTTATGGAGCCATCTGGCCTGCTCGTGATTGTTGCACCATTGGTCTTTCCCATTGCCATCAAGCTTGGCATTGATCCCATTCATCTTGGCATTATCATGGTGGTCAATATGGAGATCGGCATGATCACGCCCCCCGTGGGGCTCAACCTGTTTGTCACCGCCGGGGTTGCGCAAATGTCGGTGTTGCGCGTGGTCAAGGCCGCCGCGCCATGGGTCGGCATCATGTTTATCTTTTTGATACTCGTCACCTATGTGCCGATTATTTCAACCTGGCTGCCAACCTTGCTCATGGGACCCGAAATCATCACCAATTGACCTGGTGTGCTTGATCAAACAAAAAGGAGCGCTGGTCCTTTACGGCGCAAGCACTCACTGGGGGGAATCAATAACATAGATAGATGCCTGCAAGTAGCCGTCACTTGTGTTTATTGCCGTCACCACTCGTTGGTAGCCGACCCCTTCGAATTCATCTAGGCGCTGCCAGTGATCTGGCAGGTCTGATGATTCAAAAATATAAACATCTACGGTTTGTCCCGACGGTTCGAGAATTAGTCCAGGATAGCCAAGTTTCGCTCCCCATCCAGCTTCGATAAGCCTGCCGCGGACCGACCCTTGACGCCACACCCCTTGCAGTTCTGCGAGCTGATGATTATTGATGCGTCCAGGTGCCAGCGTGCCGTACGTCGCCAAGCGCATATGGGCTGTTATCTGCGCATTTTCCATTCTCATATCTCCACTCTACCTCATCCCTCCAGCAGAGTTACGTGACCGGGTGTGATGGCCATGTCCACCTGCTCGGCAATTGCAAAAACACGGTCACCTGGTTTGTGGACATGATCGACGAGCATGCTCTCGCCACCTGCTTTGACGCCATAGCGTAATGTGGCACCTAAAAATTCCATTTCGCTGACCACTGCTTTAAAGCGGATCTCCCCGTCACAAGTGTTGCCTCCAGGGGCATGCAGGCTGATATTTTGTGGCCGGATCGCAATGGCAGTGATGTGGTCTGAACCCTGCTTCAGCGGAATTTGCAGACCACCTTTTGACAGAAATGCAGTTACTTCACCATTGGCATTGGTCTGGCCTTCGAGAATGTTTGCGGTGCCAAGAAAGCTTGCGACAAATCTGTTGGCAGGCGCATCGTAAAGTTCAATCGGCGCACCGACCTGTTGCAAAATACCATTATTGAGCACCGCCATGCGCGCCGAGGTGGTATTGGCTTCTTCTTGATCATGGGTGACAAAGATGGTGGTGAGATTGAGTTTTTTCTGCAAGCTTAAAATATCGCGGCGCATCTGCACACGCAGATTGGCGTCAAGGTTCGAGAGCGGTTCATCCAGCAACAACACCCTTGGTTCGATGATAATCGTGCGGGCTAATGCGACGCGTTGTTGCTGCCCGCCCGACAATTGCGAGGGGCGGCGCTGCGCATAATCTGCAAGGTCCACTAGGTCCAGCGCTTCTTTTACGCGCTTGTCAATTTCCGGCCTCACCACCTTGCGCTCTTCCAGGCCGAACGCTACATTTTTGGCCACCGTCATATGGGGCCACAGGGCATAGGATTGAAACACCATACCAACATTGCGCTCCCAGGGCGGTAGCTTGGCGACCTCTTGGCCGCCGATCAAAATGCGCCCGGTTGGCTCTGGTCCAAAACCGGCAATGGCGCGCAGCAAGGTAGATTTACCCGAACCAGAGGGACCAAGAAACGAAAAGAATTCCCCCGCCTTGATGGTCAGATCAATGCCCTTCAATACTTGTGTATCACCAAATGAGAGGCCCAGATTTTCAATCACCACATCTGAACTTTGTGCTTGCAGGCTCATGCCTCAACCTCCTCATTGATCGGACGAGTGCTGATGCGAGATTTCTCGGTGCGCTCGATAACCTTGTGTGAAAAATAAGTACCCAAGCCCACCAGTACCACGGCGATCATGCCAAGCGCTGCGCCTGGACCACGGCCTGAAGCCGATTGCATAAACTCGTAAATGCCAAAGGCCAACGGCGCGTCAGATTCTCGTGACACCAGCATGATGGTGGCTGAAAGTTCGACAGAGGCGGTGGCAAAACTGGTAACAAAGCCTGCAAGGATGCCGCCACTCATTAGCGGCACGACAATGCGCATGACGGTACGCCCCTTGGTGGCGCCAAGATTTTCGGCTGCTTCCTCCAACATGGGACTGACTTGCTGAATGGCGGCGACGCAAGAGCGCAAGGCATAAGGCAAACGGCGCACCGTCAAGGCAATGACAATGATTACCCACCAAGTGGCCAGCGGCTGATCGACAAAGGGGACATCGATCGTATAAAAGGTGCGCAAATAACCGATCCCCAACACAACGCCTGGAACAGCCAGCGCCATTGTGGCTCCATAGTCGAGCCATTTGCGCCCCGTCAGCTTTGTACGAAAGACGATATAAGCGATGGCGGTGCCAAGGATGACGTCGAACAAGGCGGCGATGCCAGCATAGAGCAGAGTATTGGTGATATATTGCGAGGCTTCGCTGGCCACCTTGACATAGTGCGCGAACGTATACCCATCTGGCAGTACCGCGAACGACCAGACCGTGCCAAAGGACAATAGGAGCAGCCCCAAATGAGGCGACAGCACGACCGCCAGAATGAACAGTACCAGAGCATAAGTCGCGACTTTCTCATGGGGTTTGAGATCACGCTTTGACAGCCCTCCCCCGCCCTTTTGCGCGGTTGCATAATCCTTGCCCTTCATGGCCATCAACGACACATAAAGAGACAGTAGAGAAAAAGCGATGAGGATCACCGAGATCACATAACCCATGGGGTCCGAGATACCGATGCTGGTAATGCGCAGATAGGCCTGCGGAGCAAGCATCTTGTTGACGTCAAGCAATAAAGGGGTGCCAAGATCATCAAACACCTTGATGAATACGAGCGCCGCCCCCGCCAAAAATCCTGGCATGGCAAGGGGAAAGACGATGCGGCGAAACATGCGAAAGCCGTGTGAGCCAAGGTTTTGCGCGCTCTCTTCCATGGAGCGATCAATATTGATCAAGGCGGCTGACAGATTGATCAAGATAAACGGAAAATAGTGAATACTCTCCACCAGAATGACGCCGTTCAGGCCCTCCATAAAGGGTATATTGATGCCGAAATACTCTTCGAGCAAAAGATTGACCGACCCATTGGAGCCAAACAACAGCTTCATGGCCACCGCGCCGACAAAGGGCGGCATGATAAGGGGAATGATGCCCAGCGTCTGAATGATGATGGCGCCCGAAAAATTAAAACGGGTCGTGAAATAGGCCAGCGGTAAAGCAATCAGGGACGCGAAGACCACAGACATGGCCGCCACATAAAGGGAATTATAAAAGCTTTCGCGAAACAGCGAGGAGGCAAAAAAATCCTTAAAATTTATCAGCGTCAACTCGCCGGTATTAGCATCCAGAAACGCCACATAAATGACTTTTAAAACCGGAATAAGCAGAAACAAAGCCAGCAGAACAGCGATCAACAAACCGACAGCTGCGGGACCCCGTTCGCTTTTTGACAAAACAGACATGCCGGCCCCCCTTTACCGTTGCCGTGATATATCTCATTGTTGAGGGAGCAAGAGTTTCCAGCGTTCTTGCTCCCCCAATCGTTCGTCGTGTCAGGACGCGAATATGACCGGCTATCGCTACAGCATGGATTTGGCTTTATTGGCCAATTCAACAGCTTTGGCATAATTGGCTTTCACCATATTATCCCACCCACCTTCAACTTCAGCCTGACGACCGGTGATCTTTGTAGTGGCTTTTTTGCGCTTCTTTTTAAAGATACTGGCGAAGTCTTTTTCGCTGGCTTTGGCTTCTGTGATCGGCATTTTATTGATCAGGGCTTCGGCCTCACCAATCAGCTTGGCAGCATCCGCGTTGGATTTTCCAGCCATCGCCGCTTTGGCATCTTGTACCGCTTTGACGGCAGCGCGCAACTCGTCAATGCGATAGGTGATCATCACATCAAACAAGGAGTTGACCACATTGTAGCGGCTCTTTGACAAGCCAAGATCAAATTTTACTGCCGCCCCGATGGAGCTGTCCTTGAAGGGATTTGGAAAACCTTCCGGCGCTTTGGCATATGTCGCTGGATTGACGGGCAGCCGGCGGATTTTGGGGTCCAGCAATAATTCCTGGCCCTGCGTCGACATCAAGAACTCGATAAAGGCTGCTGCCGCTTTGGCATTGGGAGCGTTCTTGACGATGGCGATATTGGCAGGCACCAACGTTGTCAATTTTGGATAGGCATAGTCGACGGGAAAACCAGACGCTTTTGAGGACAGGCCAAAAAAGTCGATGACAATACCAAGCCCGAACTGACCCGAATTAACGCCGTCCGGCACACCAAAACTGCGCGCCGTGATGGTTTTGAAATTGCCGCCAATGGCTTTCCATTCAGCCCAGCCCTTGTCCCAGCCCATGCCCTGAATAAGAGTTTCGACGGTGAGATGGGTTGTTCCCGAACGCGACGGTGCACTCATGCCGACATGCCCATGATAAATCGGTTGTTTAAGCTGCGCCCATTCCGTGGCCACCGGCAATTTCTTTGCTTTCAAATAGCGCGTGTTCCACATGATACCATAACCAGAGGCCGCAAAACCCTTGTAATAGCCATCTGGATCATTGACCGGGAAAGATCCAACTTTTTCAGGAATTCCTTTGACTTTAACCTCATATTTGACCAGCAGATCGTCGCCCTTGAGCACTTCAAATGCGTCTGGTGCCGAAGCCCAGAACATATCGGATTTGTTATTGCTGGAGGTTTCCTGAAGATATTTGATGCCGGCAGTGGTCTTTTTCTTGAGCATTTCGACTTTGACGCCGGGATATTTTTTTTCAAATGCTTTTTTAAATGTCGTCGTTGTATCAGGCGGGTAAGAGGTGACAATCGTCAACGTGCCATCAACGGCACGCGCCAAGCCAAATGGCAAGACCAGAGCGGCAATCACCGCTCCCATCATTATTTTTGGACATAAGGTCAGTATTTTCATCATGGGGCCCTCTGTGTGAGTTGCAAATACAGATAAGAGTGTAACCGCCATGAAATTAAATACAAGCAGGACATAAGTTGTCTATATGGATTTTTTCTATTATATTCAGATATTTATATATATTGTGATGATGCTTTAACACCCTCAGACGCCTCGCTTGTTACCCCATAACATGACGTGCAACTGGGGCAGGACGCGGGCCTCAAACCATTGATCTGACGTGACCTTCGCGATCAGCCAGTCAAGACGGGCATTGAGCCCCTCCACATCAATCGCGGCTTGATCATTGCCCTGAAGTGGCGGCGTATGATTGCCAGGCTGTAAATAGACGGGTAATCGCGGATAGCGGCTTGCCACTTGGCGCGCGTAAGTATAATCGTCCTCATCAAACACCACAATTTTCAACACGATGTCTGGCTTGGTACCCGCCGCAACAAGGCAGGTATCAAAGACGTGCCAGTCGCTTTGCATTTTGCTGGACGGTGGCTTGGGGCTCAGCACCAGCATATCGAGATCGCCGAACCAGCCTTTGGCGATCGACCCTTGTGTTTCAAGGGCGAACCGGTAACCCTCAAGGTGGCCTTGTTTGATCAGCGGTGCAAATGGCTGGATAGCAGGATTGCCGCCAGACAAAGATACGGTCAATGGTATGCTATGTGACAGCTCGCGTACTTTTTGCCAAACAGCCTGGCTGGACATGGCCACCCAGTCCTTGCGATAAGCGCTCGAAACCGCATGCAGACTATCACACCAGGAACAGCGATAATCGCAGCCCCCCGTGCGCACAAAAACGGTTGGCAGGCCGATCAATGCCCCCTCTCCCTGAATGGTCGGGCCAAAGATTTCAGCAACCAGAATATCGCCGCTTGGCTTTTCACTCACGCTCTGTACTCGGCCCAGGTTTTAGGTGTTTCGCTGATCCGCACGGCAGATGTCTCGGGCCAGCGGGTTTTGCACCAATCAAAAAAATGCTTGCACATCTGTTCCGCCGTAACGCAGTTATCGCCCAGAATATCATTCAGGTGACGGTGATCAATCTCCTCATCAATATAGCGTTTCAAAGGTGCGAGCTCAAAGTAATCGCGAATAAAGCCATGAGCATTCAACTGCTCCGCGGACAACTCCACCACGATGATATAATTATGCCCGTGCAGACGGGCGCATTGATGATCGTCAGGCAGGCCGATCAACTGATGGGAGGCGGAGAAATGAAACTCTTTTGAAATTTGATACATTAAGCATCTCCCTGCATATGGGCGCAGGCAGGCCTGTAGGCAAATATTTTGGGCACGCTCATTTGAGCAGGCAAATGGCGCACCAATCTGCTTATGCAGATGTTGGTCATCTTCATATCGTGTCCTTGTTTTTACCGGGTAGGCTGCGACCGGAACAGGTTTTGGGGTTCAATCCCCTCAACCAGCGTTGAAACCCGCACATAGCAGGAATTTTCGTAAAGCGAAAGCCTTGTCGCAAGCCACAGTGTCACAGATCGAATAGATTAACTGTTTGTCCGCAAAACCGACCATCGGAAAACGGATTTTTGAGCGGCAAGGCGAAAGGCCGCCAAAGATGGATCCCGGATAATTTTGCGGGTCGAGACCAGCAAACAACAAAACCACCGGGGGCACAAATTTCCGGGATGACGAGGGGGAGCGGTGCACACCAATCGTCATCCTTGAAAATAGGCTGCCACAGTGCTTGTTCAGAACACTGAGTTCTCCCCGCTTATTTATCGAGGAACCATCATTAGCGATCCCTTTGGGAACCGCTCAAAATTTCTCCCGCAATCACCCCCGATACCATTTGCAAAAGTCATGAAGATCGGACCAACTAAAATCTAATAGGCACCATTGCTGGCGTGCAAGCGGCCCATGGCGCTCAACAAGCGGAAATAAGCGCTGATATAATCGCCTCGCGCCTGCTGCAACGCAACCTTGGCTTCCAGCAATTCCTGTTCGGCATCAAGCACATCAAGCACTGTTCTCTGGCCGACTTTTTCTTCATTGGTAATACCAAGCAAGGCTTTTTGCGCGGCCGCTATCTGCGTGCGCGCGGAATTGATCCGCGCTTTGGAAGCGACCATTCCACCCCAGTTAGAGACGATCTGCGAATGTGTGTTTGCCTGCGCCGCTGATACTTCGAGGGTTCTTTGCCGATAGGTTGCCCGCGCACGGCGAATTTTTGCAACCACTGCGCCTCCTTGATAAAACGGCATGGTGCCGCGCAGTTTTATATTAGCGGTGCGTTGCTGCTCGACGCTTTTGCTCGCATCCCAACGACTGTCAAAACCAGCTTCCAATGACAGCTGGGGCAGGCGTTCCCCTCGCACCTGATCAATGGCAAACCTTGCAGCATCTTTGGCGTAAAATGCCGCCAGGATAGCCGGGCTCTCATTTTTTCCGATCGTGATCGCGGTCGCCACATTGCGGACAATTCGTTTGCCACGCACTGCTGGATAAAATGATTTCGCCGCCGCGCGCCCTGTCAGCCGCATATATTCGGCGCGTGCCGTTCGCAAATTAGCCCCGGCCAATGTCAACTCTGATACGGCAGCACTTTTGCGCGATAGAGCCAGCGCCACATCGGTGCTGGTCACAACGCCAGCCTCCTGGCGACCTCTCGTGGCGCGTAATTGCTCATCCAGCAGCCGTAAATTATTTTTTCGCAAGTCCTTGATGGCCGTATCGCGCACGACCGCAACATAAGTGGTGGCGACCTCCAAAAGCACATTTTGCTCTACATTGCGCAAGGCTTCGCGCGCCGCCAAACTATTGGCTTGGGCCTCGCTAACAGCCGCAACCGTGCGCCCACCGCGATAAAGAGGCTGGCTGAGCGTCACTGAATAGCCACGCGATGTGAAGGTATCATCAGTTTCGCCACTGGTCTTAAAATCGGTGTAGCTGTTTTGGCGGGTAATGTCACCGTTCAGGGAAATGGTCGGCCGATAACCTGCTCCGGCAATACCAAGGCCCTCGTCAACGGCCTGCAATTTCTCGCGTTCGGCATTGATAACCGGATTGATCGTCAAAGTGCGCTGCAAGGCCTGCGCCAAGGATTCAGCATTGGCTGCAGGGGCATAAGCGACCAACAGGACCACCACCACAAATTTTGACAAAAGCGAGGACATCGCCTGCCATCGTTTCGCAAATCCCGTCATTTTACTCAAATACTCTCTACACTCACACACTGTTTGATAGTTTAGACTATATTTTCCGTTGTCCCTTGGTCTACCAGCAAATAGGCACAGGCCCTTAAAGGCCATAATTTAAAAACTATATGTGATATAAATGTTCTCTTGCAGACCAAACCAGGCACCCCGATCTCTATTTCAAAGATTTTTTGACACTGACGGCCAGATTATAGACTTTTGAGCGCGGCAGATCGAATTTCGCGCATATGGCAGCAACCGCATCACGCAGGCTACTTTCTTGCAGTTCAACAGCCAATTCATTCGCCAGTTCGTCTTGACTTAAAGCGGCCGCGCCTTTGTCGCCAGCTCCCACCACAATAACGATCTCGCCCTTGATCACCTCTTGTTGCTCGAATTTGGCGGCCAGCTCTGGCAACGTTCCCGTCGACACCGTTTCATGCAGTTTGGTCAGCTCGCGGGCAATGGCGGCACGGCGGTCCCCAAGACAATCTGCAAAATCTCGTAACGAGGCTTTCAGACGTTTGGGTGACTCAAAAAATATCAACGTGGCTTCGCTGTTCACAAATTCCAGCAGGCGCTTTTTACGAGCTGCTTTCTTGGGCGGCAAAAAACCCGTGAACAAAAAACTGTCGGTTGGCAGGCCCGCACTGACAAGAGCGGTGATCGGGGCACTGGCTCCAGGAATAGCCACCACCAGCAGATCACGCAGCTTGGCTTCCACCACCAGTTTAAAACCGGGATCGGATACAAGCGGCGTACCGGCGTCTGAGATCAGCGCCACGCTTTTGCCCTCCACGATATGCGTCAGCAAAGGCTCAAGCTCCCGGTCAGCATTATGTTCATGATAGGATTGCAGCTTGCCGCGAATACCATAGTGATTAAGCAGCTTGGCGGAATGGCGCTTGTCCTCGCAGTAGATAATGTCGGCATTGCTCAAAATACCAAGCGCTCGCAGGCTGATATCGGCCAGATTGCCGATGGGGGTCGCGACGAGATACAGCCCCGCTGGCAGATCGCTTGCGAGCTGGCGCGACAACTGGGTTTCGACGGCGCGAAACAACATCTCATACGGTTTTGATGGCGGTTGCCCCATTCAAGCTGTTCCCAATTGGCCACTTGTTTAAAAGCCCTCATTACTGTCATACTACACGCTAATATTCCATCATAGATTCCTGGCCCGTGTTATCAGTCTTGCTTGAGCCATGTTTGGTCTTTAGTTTCACGATGAAAATGGTGAGCAGGTACAGGTTATGGGCAATTAGCGTGATCAAAAAAACTGCAACATTGCTAGCGCAAGGCCGCGCAAGCGCGCAGAACATATTGACCTTTTTGTCGATCTGTACTCTGGCGCTTGCCCTCAATGCTTGTGGCAGCGGTAATCTCAACAAGCCATTGGCCGGATCAGGCCAAATCACCCAAAAAAGCGATGCTGAAAACCCTGGGACCATAGAGCAGGCACAAACCCGCATTGCCGACACATCCGCGCAAAGGGTCCGACAGCAAAAAGGCATCAAGGTTGCCCTTTTACTACCGCTTGGCAGCAAGGGAAATACTGCAAAAATAGCCACAGCCCTCAAACAAGCGGGCCAATTGGCCATGTTTGACTTTAATAATCCAGATATCATCCTCACTACCAAAGATACCAAAGGCACTCCCGCCGGCGCCAAAGCGGCGGCCAGTGAAGCCATAAAATCAGGTGCAGAACTGATAATCGGCCCGTTATTTGCCAAAAATGTCAAGGCGGCTGCCCCCATCGCGCAAAAAGCCGGAGTACCGATGATTGCCCTGTCCTCGGACCGCAAGGTCGCAGGCAATGGCGTTTATCTTTTAAGTTTTCTGGCCGGTCAAGATGTGGACCGCATCGTCTCTTATGCGGTTAGCCACGGCAAATCACGCTTTGCCGCCTTGATCCCCGATACGGCTTATGGCCATCTTGTTGAAAGCGCCTTTCAAAAAGCCGTACAAAAACATGGCGCCCAGCTTGTCGCCCTCAAACGTTTCCCCGTCGACCCCAACGGCATGCTTGGACCTATCGAAGAAATTTCCAAGCTGGCCCGCACAAAGGATGAAGAAACCAAAGAACCCATAGAACCCCAGATCGATGCCCTGTTCATTCCCTCTGGTCCCGATATCATACCCACCCTGTCCCCCATCCTGCCCTATTTTGAGGTTGACACAACAAAGGTCAAACTGATCGGCACAGGCAGCTGGGATTACAGCGATATCGGCCGCGAAAAACCATTGCGCAAGGCCTGGTTTCCTGGTCCCGACCCCAAAGGCTGGCGCAAATTTACGCAGCGCTACGCCGCCACATTTGGCACCGCTCCACCGCGCATTGCCTCCCTTGCCTATGATGCTGTCAGCCTTGCTGTATCTCTTTCAAAACAGCCACGAGGCTCGCGCTATACAGCCCGTCAGTTGACCCGTAATTCGGGATTTGCTGGCATTGATGGCTTGTTCCGCCTGCGCTCGGATGGCACATCGGAGCGAGGGCTTGCTGTACTGGAAGTCCAAAAATTTGGCCCCCGCGTCATTGACGGTGCACCAAGTATTTTCTCGCGTACGGCATCGACGCGTGGCAATCTTGCTCGCAATGGCTTTAATCCGTTTTAGAGTTAAATATGAATCTGCGCTGGAGTTCTGGCGTTGGCACCATGCAGCTATCTCTTTTGCCAAACAGCTTGTAGCGATTGCGAGCAACCAGATTATAAATCATGTCCCGCAACGGTCTGGGAACAATTCTCAACCCTGATAATATTGGCCACAAGCCAGGTAGCTGCTTGCTGATTTGCAGCGCGGCGTCCGAGCGCAAATAGCATTTTCCCTCCTTGACCAGCACAAAGCTGTCTTCGCCAATGCCCATTAAATCATGAGCCTTTAGCAACGATATTGCAAAGGCGCTTTGCACGGGGCTGAAGATGAATATTTCGTGCGCATCGCGGGCAATGATAAAGTTCACAGAGCTATTGCAAAGATTGCACTCGCCATCGAATATTATGATATGTCGCTTTTCGTTTTTCACCGATCTCTGACTCCGCCCATGCTTTTTCAAGTTGAGCCTACTGCCTTTCCGCAATAAGCGATATTTGAGCGGTAACTCGAGAGGCCGCAAAAGATGGATCCACGACAAATATGCGGGTTGAGTTCATTGGCCCGAAATAGCTGCGTGACCGCATATTTTCAAGGATGACAAATAGTGAGTCCCCCTCTCGTCATCCCGAAATTTTGTAGCCGGGATGGGTGCGTAGTAGAAGGACTTTAATCCAAAAAAAATATCCGGGAGCCACTCTTAGCCGGTCGTTCAACTTACTGTTGAAAAACTCGAAAACAATTCCCACCCATGCGAGACGATGGACATAACACAAATAATGTGAGGCATCGATCAGTCCTCGTTGGAACTCACGAGGCGCGGGCCGGATTTATCGCTCGGGGGTTCATTTTCCATCAAGATACCAAGACGGCGAGCAACTTCACTATAGGCTTCCACAAGACCGCCCATATCGCGCCGGAAGCGGTCTTTATCGAGCTTTTTGTCAGTATCGGCATCCCACAAACGGCAGCTGTCAGGGCTAATCTCATCGGCCAGCACAATGCGCACCATATCATTTTCGATGAGGCGACCAAATTCGATTTTGAAATCCACCAACTTGATACCAATGCCCGTAAACAGACCCGACATATAGTCGTTGATCCGCAAGGCCATCGCCGTCATCTCATCTAGTTCGGGGGGATGTGCCCAGCCAAAAGCCGTGATATGTTCTTCAGAAACCATCGGGTCATCGAGCTTGTCTTCTTTGAAATAGAACTCAACAATAGAGCGCGGCAAGGGCGTACCTTCTTCAAGGCCAAGGCGTTTGGCGATGGAACCAGCGGCCACATTGCGCACCACCACCTCAATGGGAATGATTTCCACTTCCTTGATCAGTTGTTCGCGCATGTTAAGGCGTTTGATAAAATGGGTCGGAATACCGATTTCGGCCAGGCGCACAAACAAATATTCGGAGATACGATTGTTGAGCACACCCTTACCGTCGATCACTTCATGTTTTTTGGCGTTAAAAGCCGTGGCATCATCCTTGAAGTGCTGAACAAGGGTCCCAGGTTCGGGACCTTCATAGAGAATTTTTGCCTTGCCTTCATATATCCGGCGTCTTTTGCTCATGATGCTGCCCCTGATGTTGCACGATAATTCTTTCGAGCAGACCCTAGCCTATTGCTCAATCCGAAACAATGCAGCTGTTGCTTCTGTCCCCTGCTGAAGTGTGTGTTTCGCAATGATCCTTATTGATTTGCCACCCATGTCGGTCTATCTGAAGATAAGAGCCTGTCATCATTGGGTGGCAATTGCATTGGTTTTTGAAAGGAATGACTATGGGCGAGTTTGACAAACGCGGCAAAGGCGAAGAGGGAAAATTTGCTCTCGACAACGAAACCCGCTTCAAGGCTGAAGCGCGACGTAACAAGCTGCTGGGACTTTGGGCCGCACAGCTCATGGGGATCACCGGCGATGAAGCGACAAACTACGCCATGGAGGTCGTTAAATCGGACCTTGAAGAAGTCGGCGAAGAAGATGTATTTCGCAAAATCCGCGGCGATTTTGATGCTCGTAATGTCGAGCAATCAGATCATCAGATCCGCCGCGAAATGGAACAGCTGATGGCAACGGCTGTGAAGCAGATCGCTGAACAATCCTGACATCGCAGTAAAGTTCGGCTTTTTGAGTAAGATCAATGAGCCGCTTTTCCCTTATGCTAAATTCCTCGCACAGTCTTATCGGGCATTTCGAAAAGATTTGACGGGAAATCGATCCATAGGGAGGATGTTATGATCAAAATAATGGCTATCTTGTTTATCATGATTGCGCCAACACTGATGGGTGTATTGGTTGTGGGCGTATTGTCCATGTCTTCACCGACCACTGGCGGCACTTCGCTAAGTTCACAAGGCACCACTATATTGGTCTTGGTCGTGGGCGCAGCGATCGCCGCCCTCCCAATCAGCTATATTATTGCAGGAAAGATCAGCCGCACACTCAATAGCTAAGGTACCGGCGTTTTGCCAGTTTTAGCGTGATATACAGACATTTGCCGAACCGCGCCCGACAAAGCCCAGCCGGCGAGCTGCGGCGCGCGAAACGTCAATGATGCGACCACGCGTAAATGGCCCACGATCATTTATGCGGACCACCACTGAACGCCCATTGCGGCGATTTCGTACCCTCACCTTTGTGCCAAATCGCAAAGTCCGATGAGCCGCCGTCATACGCCGCGAATTCATGATCTCTCCACTGGCTGTTCTGCGCCCGTCAAGCGCATACCAAGACGCCCGGCCACATTGGGCAGCGTGCGCGATGTCAGCAATACTCATCGCAATAATGAGTGCGCCCGCGCCGATTGTTAGCGGGTTGGTGCAAAACTGCTTGGTGATTTTCCTAACTTCGGTCATATTTCTTCGCATACCTGCAACTTGTGGTCATCAATGGGCTTTAGAATAATCGATATGAACTACTACATAATTTCTATAAATAGCGCAACTCATTGATTATTATTGGAGTTAGAACTATTCATAAAAAGAGGAAAGCCATTTCGTAATGAATGACGACGCCCTTCATGCCCCTCTCTCTTTGCGTACGATCACCATTTTCGGTGTCGTATGCGGTTTGGTAGCGGCTTTGATCTTTTCGCTTTGGCCGCAAATCGATCTTTTTACATCCGCTTTATTTTACGAAGGCAAGGGTCATTTTTTGCTGGTCGGCAATCCACTGGGTACTATTCCCCGCAGCATTTTCAAAATCCTGTTCATCACTTTTTGCGCCATAGCTCTGTTCGGCCTGCTGATCACGGCTTTTCGTCGCTCCCGCCTGTTTGGACTGGGGGTACCTCACTGGGCCTATCTGGTGGCTTGCCTGGTGATCGGCCCAGGCTTATTGACCAATACCATCTTGAAGGATAATTGGGGACGCGCCCGACCTATTCAGACGGAGCAATTTGGAGCCAGCGGCAAATTTACCCCCGCCCTTGTTCCCAGCAAGGCGTGCAATCGCAACTGCTCGTTTGTATCGGGAGAGTCCTCGTCCATCTTCATGGTGTTTTTTGCCCTTGCTTTACTATTGTCCAACTATCAAAAATTGCTGTTGGTTGGGGGCGTTTTAATTGGCAGTTTGTCGGGCCTCGTACGCATCGGCATGGGAGGGCATTTTTTGTCAGATGTCGCTTTTTCAGGCATTTTCATGCTACTCACGGCCAGCGCTCTCTACTGGCTGATTTTCACCAAATTGGCTCCAAAAACATAAACGCTCCCCCATCAAATGATGAAAGAGCGCTCAATATTATCGCTGTGCCGAACTCATTATTTGCGCCGCAATGCCGGGTGCAGGCTGGCCCCCAATATATGTTCAGAGCGGCCAATCACATGATCCGAATTGCCAACGATCAGCGGATCGGGACCTCGCACCACATCCAGATCCTTGCCGGGATAGGCAAGCGTCGACAAGAAATGCTGCATAGTGTTTAAACGAGCGCGCTTTTTATCGTCCGATTTAACGATCATCCAGCGCGCATCCGCCGTATCGGTGTAAAAGAACATGGCTTCCTTGGCTTCCGTGTAATCGTCCCATTTACCAAGTGAGGCGCGATCAATCGGCGACAGTTTCCATTGTTTCAAGGGTTCACCCTCTCGCGATTTGAACCGTCGGCGCTGTTCTTCTTGAGTGACCGAGAAATAATATTTGTAGAGCCGGATACCAGATTGCACGAGCATGCGCTCGAACATCGGCGTCTGGCGCATGAATTCGAGATATTGATTGGGCGTGCAAAAATCCATCACCCGCTCAACGCCAGCGCGATTGTACCAGGAGCGATCAAACAGGACCATTTCACCCGCCGAGGGCAAATGTTCGATATAGCGCTGATAGTACCATTGTGAACTTTCGCGCTCTGTTGGTTTGTTGAGCGCCACAACCCGCGCGGCACGCGGATTAAGATGCTCCATGAAGCGCTTGATTGTGCCGCCCTTACCAGCTGCATCACGGCCCTCAAACAAGATCACAACACGTTCCCCGGTCTTTTCAACCCAGTCCTGAACTTTCAGCAATTCGACCTGCAGCTCACGCTTGTGCGTTTCATAAACGGCTCGTTTGATTTTCTTTTTATAGGGATAATCACCGCTTTCAAACGCTTCACGAATAGTATCTTGATCATGGTGCATTTTGGCCAGAGCACCCAGTACGCCAACGCCTTGCGCCGCTTTCTTCGCGGCAGATTTTCTTGCCATCTTTTTAGCCGCTTTTTTTCCCTTTTTCCGACCCTTGGACAAGGGCTTTACGACACGCGGATTGGGCTTGTCGTTTATCGCCAATACAGCTTTTTCCATAATGGAACTCCTCGTTACCTGAAATCATCTCAATACTAATTTAATCAATAATAACAAGTAAATGACTTATATCATATTAAGAATATAACTTTATTAATTATCTCTCAAATGGCGAGGGTTAGAGCAGAAAATGCCAATCTCGTTTATTCTTCTGCCAGCGTCTTTTTCTTGAATTTACAAAGATCGGTAATCTGGCAGTTTGGGCAATCTGGCTTGCGCGCTTTGCAGATGTAGCGGCCCTGTAATATAAGCCAGTGATGAGCGTGCAATTTATAAGGTTCTGGGACAATCCGCTCGAGAATCTCCTCGACGGCATTAGGGGTTTTTCCAGGTCCCAACCCGGTCCGGTTTGAGACCCGAAAAATATGGGTATCAACCGCGATGGTTGGTTCCCCAAAGGCCACATTTGCGACCACACTGGCGGTCTTTCGCCCCACTCCAGGCAATTTTTCCAACTGCTCGCGATCCGCTGGCACTTCGCCGCCAAAATCATCAAGCAGCATTTGCGACAGAGCGATGACATTTTTCGCCTTGGTACGAAACAGGCCGATAGTGCGGATATATTCAATAAGCTTAGTCTCGCCCAGCGATACCATCTGCTCCGGCGTCGTAACCTTCTCGAACAAGGCTCTGGTGGCTTTATTGACCCCCACATCGGTAGCTTGCGCGGACAGGGCAACGGCCACCACCAACGTATAGGGATTGCTGTAATTAAGTTCGCTTTGGGGTTCGGGCCGCGCTTCACGCAAGCGGAAAAACAGGGCCTCAATTTCGG
This sequence comes from Alphaproteobacteria bacterium, assembly GCA_024280475.1. GTDB lineage: Bacteria > Pseudomonadota > Alphaproteobacteria > Rhizobiales > JAKIUO01 > JAKIUO01. Next base: position 76,848 of record JAJRQA010000228.1, on the reverse strand, counting down.
CTTTTTTCAACTTCGAGCGGGACGCTCGCTTTTTGCGCGCTGCTTTTTTTGGGTTTTTTGGGCGCGTTTTTTTTTCTGGTGGTTTGGTGTTCATGAATGATAACCTGCTGGAGGGAAATTTCTACTTTGGGACTTGGGCCTGTCATGGAACAAAATATAGGGACCGATCAACGCGCCCCCTGTTTTAGTGCACTTTTATCGCCGCATCGCTCCTTGTCTGCCAAGGGTTTCAAGGTCGTGATGCTCACTGTTGCCTTTATAAGCTTTACTATTGGCCTGTGGTTCTACCAAAAAGGTGCCTGGCCAGTGCTCGGGTTTTTTGGCCTTGATGTCCTTATATTATATTATGCCTTCAAAGCGAACTATCGCAATGCGGGCGTATATGAAACGATCGAACTGACCCCCGATCATCTGTCGATCACCCATCATCCGTTGCGCGGTGAGCAGCGCCAATGGCGCTTTAATCCCTACTGGGTAAAACTGAAAATACGCGAGCGTCGTGGAAAATCCTGTCAGGTGGAAGCCTCCTCGCATGGCAATAAGCTGATTTTTGCAAATTTTTTATCGGATGAAGAAAAACGCGATTTTACCAAAAGCCTCAATCAGGCACTTGCCAAAATGCGGATCAATTAGGCGCTCAGGACCACGAAAACTTGCAACCAGCAAGAAACGGGTCGCCAGCCCGCCATGACACGCCTATATAATTACCATGAACAAACTCGGCAAAATATCCGCTCCCTCAAAATCAAGCGATGATTATCTACTGGTCCGCGACGCTATTCTGTTCATCAAGGATCATGCGCTCGAACAACCCCCACTGGACGAAATCGCCCATCATGTCGGTCTTGACCCAACGCAATTTCACAAACTGTTTCGTCGCTGGGCCGGGCTCACCCCCAAAGCATTTTTGCAGTCCTTGACCCTTGATCACGCCAAGCGGCTGCTCGATGACAAAAACAGTGTTCTGCAAACCAGCTTTAAAACCGGCCTGTCGGGAAGTGGCCGCCTGCATGATCTGTTTGTACAATATGAAGCCTTGAGCCCTGGGGAATATGCACGCAAAGGCGAAGGGCTCATCATGCATTACGGCTTCCACGATAGCCCGTTTGGCCTGGCGCTGCTGATATTGACGAAACGGGGCATCGCTGGGCTTGGTTTTGCCGATGGCAATGATCAACGCGAACAAGCGCTGCAAGATATGATGCGGCGCTGGCCCAAAGCCACCTATATTGAAGATGAAACCATCACCGGCCCAGCCGCTGCCCGTGTCTTTTCAACCGCGAACTGGCAAGCCGCCCAGCCCTTACGGGTGGTTCTCATCGGCTCTGATTTTGAATTAAGCGTCTGGAAAAGCCTGTTGCAAATACGCCCCGGCCAATGCGTGACCTATGGCAATCTGGCAGCCAGCATCGACAAACCCCTCGCCCACCGCGCCGTTGGTTCCGCTGTTGGCCGCAATCCCATCAGCTTCGTGGTGCCTTGCCACCGCGTTTTGCGCAAGGGCGGTGGACTTGGCGGCTATCATTGGTCCTTGCCCCGCAAACAAGCAATCATTGGCTGGGAAAAATGCCTGACAAAATAGCTAAAATGGAAAATGGAAAAAAAAGAGGCCCCGAGCGATCATTTGACTGACCGGTAACGGGACCTGCTTTACGACGCACTACATGCTTAAGTGATCGGGATCAACTTAGTCGATCAAGATCGGGTGGTTCTCGCCAGATCGTCAACACTCTTGTTTCAAGAGCCTGACGCGGTTTCTGGCGAGCGCCTTAATTCTTGTCCTCACATTCTTTGTCCTCGCAAGGCCCCTAGCTCAGGGAACCCCGGAAAGTTGCCATCCGGCGCTTACGGGCGATACGACGGGCTCTCATCACCCGGCTAACGCGACGCTTGTTCCGATAATGGCGCTTGCTCCGATAACGGCGCTTTTTCGAGGCGTGGCGCCTTTTACGAGCACCCCAATGCCAGGTACGACGCGGTCCAACATCAAGATGTACGATACGATTACCACCATAGGTACCAACACCGCCGCGACCAGGCAATCGTTTGAGATAACGGGCCAAGGCATATTTATTGACGCCAGGGACATAAAAGTCAGCGGCTGTACAATGCAAATGCTGTGAGCGTCTGGCGCCTCCAATACGGCGATTGTGCCGATGAGAGCGATAGCCAGAGGTAATGTGCAATTTGCGACCATAGTGAGCAGAAACCTTTTTCAAAAGCTTACGCAAACGCTTGGGAAAACAGCTTGTAGAAACACCGCGATTTGCAGCCTTATAGCCAAGACCCTTGCTACGGGTTCTCCAACCACGTTTGGTCTTTTTGCTGGCAGTCTTACGTTTTGCAGAGCTGCGACGTGTCAGTTTACGTGCGGACTGCGCCTTCAACCGACGACCGATTTTGCGCAGCGACTTGCTCTTGCGAATGGACTTTTTGGTACGACGTGCAATTCTTGTTTTACGTTTCGAGCGCCGCGCCCCTTTTTTCTTTCTGGTAGAGCGGATCTTGACGCGAGATTTAGGTTTTGCTTTTCGTTTTGATTTTAATTTTGGTTTTGGTTTTGCTTTGGAAGTAACAACCGAAGGGCCTACATCTCTTAGCGTCTCCGTTGGGCGGATAGATGCAACTTTATAGCTCTTTTTTACAACCACTTTTTGTGTAACAGCGCCACTCATGCAGCGAAATGATTTCGCCATAACATCACAAGTTCTTGCACCAGCATTGCCCGGGACAAACAAAAATGCTCCTGAAGCAATAACAACACTCAAAGCAACTTTAATACGATGACTCAACATTTTACTCATAACGTCCTCTCCTAGTACGAACAACCAGCTTGCCAATACTCAAATCTCCGGCAACTGGTTTTTACTAATAAGGCCACACTATTGTTTGCCATGACGTACAGGAAGATTTTCGTCTCCAAGTGCAAATCACAATTAATTAGTGTATCCGGCGGCGTATAGAGGAGAATTGATGCAGTTGTCTACCAGAAACGTCATCCACGGGATGCGTTCAAACAGCACAGACCAGAGTTTCCACTCTGTATTACCATCAATAAGGAGCGATATGCCCCTCTAAATCATTAGCCCGCCAAGCGGTCTAATCATCCCTCAACTTAACCGGATATGGACGCTATTCCCTCAAACATCGTCCATGTCCTCATAAACTTCAACTAGGTCAATCATCTATTATCATGATTAATAGTAAGTAAATTCAAAGGTAAACGGGTTTCATTCTGCTACATGCCTATATATGGGGTATTTTTACTGTAGTTAATGAATTTACTATTTTTGATGTTAACTTTCACTGATCAATTATTATTAATATTGCATTGAAATAACACGGCTTTATTGATTTTGATGTTTTTCAGTCGAGCAGGTACAATACTTATTTTATAGTATTTCCGTCCCCTCGGGTGGCGACCTTTTCCCGTGCGATCCATTGCTTTCTTGCGTCTTCACATCAACACAGATAGGGTGCCGATGTTTTCCACAGCCCTACTACTCTTCTTCATGCTTATCGAAAGACCTTCTCATGCCTCATACCCGTTACGATGTCCTTGGCATCGGTAATGCCATTGTCGATGTCCTGGCCCGTTGCCAGGACCAGTTTCTTACCGATAATAATCTCGCAAAAGGTCATATGCGCCTCATCGATACGGCAGAAGCCGATAGCCTTTATGAGGTTATGGGCCCAGCCATTGAGGTTTCAGGCGGATCAGCCGCCAACAGCATGGCCGGCCTTGCCAGCTTTGGCGGTAATGCCGCCTTTATTGGCAAGGTTGCCAATGATCATTTGGGGGATGTGTTCGGGCATGATTTACGCGCCGCTGGCGTCACCTATCAGACCGAGGCCGCCAGCAAGGAGGGACGGCAACCCACTGCTCGTTGCATGATCCTCGTGACCCCGGATGGCGAGCGCACCATGAACACCTTTCTTGGCACCTCTGTGGAGCTTGGTGTCGGCGAACTTGATCAGCAAATGATCAAAGATGCCCGCATTACCTATCTGGAAGGCTACCTGTTTGATCCGCAAGAGGCCAAGGAAGCATTTGTTGAAGCCGCCCGGATCGCTGGCGAGGCGGGGCGTAAGGTTGCCCTTAGTCTGTCGGATGGTTTTTGTGTCGATCGTCACCGCGCAACATTTCGCGCACTGATCAAAAGCGGCATCGATATATTATTTGCCAATGAGGACGAAATTTTATCACTCTATGAAACCGGCGATTTCGACGAGGCTTGCAACCTGGCCCGTGCAGAATGTGATCTTGTCGCGATCACGAGGGGCTCTGTTGGCTCCGTGATCCTCACCAGCGATGAACGCATCCTTGTCCCTGCCGAGCCCGTCAATGAGGTCGTGGATACAACCGGCGCAGGCGATCTTTATGCTGCCGGGTTCCTGTTTGGTTATGCCAAAGAGTTTGAGCTGGCAAAATGTGGGCAGCTTGCGGCGCTTGCAGCTTCTGAAATCATCAGCCATATGGGCGCCCGCCCTGAACATAATCTGCGAGACCTTGCCGTGCAAAAAGGCCTGTTGGAGGCCTGATTGCGTGTGCTCAGAATGGGGTATTGAGTGTAATGCTGCCCCCCACTATACACTCATACCAAAACTTCAAAACAAGAGGCTGGCAACGCTTACCAAGGCAATATCTCGCCATTGGTATGCCAGAACAGACCGGTTTGATCCAGGTTGAGCCGATCCATGATCTCTAACAGACCTTGCGCCGACTCAGACGCATCAATGAGACCATTCCCTCCTGTCATTTCAGTGCGTACCCAGCCAGGATGCAGCAGCGCAACGCTAATACCCCGGTCTTTCAAGTCAACCGACAAGGAGCGCCCCACCATATTGGCTGCCGCTTTTGACATGCGATAACCATAGGATCCACCTGAATCATTGTCATCGATCGACCCCATGCGGGACGTGACAATGGCGACTTTGGCATGATCCGACAAATGGGCAAGCAAAGCATGGGTTACCCGCAACGGCGCCACCGCATTGATCTCAAACTGTTTTTGAACGGAGGCGATATCAAGATTTTCAAGCGTTACAGACGCCATGATGCCCGCATTATTGATCAACAGATCAATCTTGTCGCTCCCTAGTGCATCCGCCAGTTCCCCGACTTGCTGATCGCTCGTGACATCTATGCCCTCAATGATACGCAGATTGGAGCCGCTCTGATTGCCCAACTCATCAAGCGCCACAGAACGTTCCCGGCATACAGCAATAACCTCATCGCCGCGTTGCACAAGCTGCGCGCAAAAGGCCAGACCGATACCCCGATTTGCGCCGGTGATCAGTGCTTTCATAATATCTTTTTCCTCGCATTAAATCGGCATAAACCAGACCCGAATGGACCACGGCATCAATACGCGTAAATTCTCTGCTTCAAATCGAGGCGCGCACGTCTTATGCTGGTCCCTGCACTATCAGTTCTTTACATGACAGCGAAGGTTTCCACCATGGTGATGACAAATATCCAGCAATATTTTCCAAATCCCACTGAAGAGCGCGCTTTTGTTGCAAAAACCGCCTCCACTCTGGCGACCCTCGGGTTTAATAGTGAAAACACGCTACCGGTCATTTCCGTTTGCCGAGATGAAATATGTTCCTCTTTCATCAATGCAATCGAGACAAGGTGGGGCAAGAGTTTTTCGCTTGGCGGTCTTGCCGGTTTGCCGTTTGGAGGCAAGATGGAAATGTCCGTTGCGCATGATCACGCCCCAGATATTCACGACCGCAAAAGGCTCGTCATCTATGGCATGGTGCATATCGGTTTTGGCCCGCAAGGAGAAGTCGGTGGCTGCGTGCGACCTGGTATGAAGGAGCTTAACAGAGCCTGTGGTGCCCTTATTGCTTATTCGGGTTACACCAAAGAAGAAGACAAGGAGCTCAACAAGATTTTCACAGATGACGGAGAATATGGCCTGCTGATCTACCGGATGGAAAAGGCAATAAAGCCAGGTGATAACAATCTGCTTGAGGTCACCAACGCCGCGCTTGAAGTCATCCAACAAGATATTGACCGACTAACCTCGAAAGTAATCGACCCGGATGAAACAGATTATGCTGTGTTTACCGGCACGCAGATCCATCTTCCAGATGGCAATTACGTCCAGGCTGCCGACAGCTGGGTGGTGATGAACAGCCAGCGCCAGGACATCAATTTCAACAGCTAAAACCAAGCTGCATAAAACAATAAACCTCCACCATCTGGCGGAGAGTTTTTTATCTAATGCGCAAATTTTTCTTTTGCTGCACGGGCCGCTTTGGCCTCAATCTCACTATAGGCTTTGCCGGACCATAACACTTCATAGGCTAATTCTTCATTGCCATTTTCGCAAAGCTCCAGAACCTTTTTGAACAAAGGCTGAAATGTTTTCGAGCGATGGGAGGCTTCATGCAGTTCAAAACTGTCCCAAAATGTAATGATCAGCGCTTCCTTGCCTTTCAGATCGCTCTCGACCGCCTGCCCTATGGTACTGCCCTCGTTTGAAACAAGACCCTTGTTAAGCGTGACGAGCCCGCCCGCAAGTCCCGTATCCGAATGATATGTCTTTACATTTTCGCACAAAACCGCAACCCGCTCCTGCAAATCATCAACGCTATATTCAGGTTTTAAAATCACCCTGTTCAAGGTCATGATGCCATCTTGTGCCAATTGCTCAATCAGTCCAGCCATCACATAATCTCCTCTAACATCAGTTGCCGTTTAAAGGGCTTCATTAGATTAGATATGTTCTAATTTATAATATTCAAGCTATTGAATATAAATTTTGATGTTATCCTATATCTTCAGATCGACAATCACTGGCGCATGATCAGAGGGGCGCTCCCAACTGCGGGCCGTTTCTACAACCTGCATATGGGTAGCGCAACCTTCCAGACTTGGCGTCATCCACACATGGTCGAGGCGTCGACCGCGATTACTGGCCTGCCAGTCTTTGGCGCGATAGCTCCACCAGGTAAAAAGTTTTTCCTCATCGGGGACATGGCAGCGCATAGCATCAATCCATGACAGCGATTGCGCAACCTTGTCGAGATGCTCGACCTCGATCGGTGTATGGGAGACAATTTTCAGCATTTGCTTATGCGACCAGACATCATTTTCCAAAGGGGCGATATTAAGATCCCCCACGAGGATCATCGGTGCATTCTGGTCTTTTTGTTTGCTGAACGTTGCCGCCATATCGGTTAGGAAATCGAGCTTGTGGGCAAATTTCGGATTAGTCTTTACATCTGGCGCGTCCCCTCCGGCGGGAACGTAGAAGTTATGAATTTGCACGGGTTTACCACCGCGCTTGACCCCTGGCATTTCAACATTAAGGTGGCGGGCTTCGTCGATGCCGCCAAATACCGTACACTCCACAGTGCGCAATGGCATGCGGGCCAGGGTCGCAACCCCATGATAGGCTTTTTGTCCGTTCAGCTCGACATGCTCATAGCCCTGTGCTGCCAGCTCTTCGAGTGGAAATTGTTCATTCAGGCATTTTATCTCCTGCAGGCATAAAACATCGACGTCATATTCTTGCAAGAACCGCAGGATCTGCGGCATGCGCAATCGTGCTGAATTGATATTCCAAGTGGCCAGTCTGATGTTCATGGATGTTCCCCTGCTCCCCAAATGCGCTCATAATACCAAGCAACATAAATACTGTCCTATTTCACCCAGACAGCCAATAGAACAAAGGGATGTTTTGGAATGACCTCCTATTGGTCCACAAGAAAACCAAAAAATCAGGTGTCCGACTCAAATTTGGGGATGAACCGAACACCTGTTTACCGCTATTGCGGGCGTCGGGAGGGCACCGACGCTTGGTGATCGCCGCTTGGGATAACGAGGGGACTGAGATCCCAAGAATGTTTGACGATCACCTTAATGCATAGATATGTTCTTTTTGAACCAATACAAGGCCAAACACAAAAAGGACTGAAAACCTGTGTTTTCAGTCCTTTCTATCTCGGTTATGCCGTAATCTCTGCGTGTTTCTATCTTTCACCAAAGACGTTTTCAAGACCGATTTTGGAAGCAGCAAACAGCTTTTTACCAAGCTTCTTCTCATAGTTGAGATTGCTGATCTCTATGCGTGTATGCAAACCTTGTGCATCTGTGATGACCCATTCTTTCAATTCAACCTCGGGCATCGAGAAAAACAATTGTATCTGACCGGCCGACTGGCCGCTTTTATCGGCCAATTTAATTGACGCGCTGCTCTCTGTGCTTGCCAGTGACAAAATCCGTGCGTCACGTTGCAAATTCACATTTTTGGTCAGCAACATTCTAAAAGGTGTGGATTCGAGCGGATATTTATTGATGGTCTTGAGGTCATGATCTTCGATCGACAGATATTGCCCATCAGAAACGATGCGCAGACGGCTGGGGCGCGCATAGTCAAAACGCATGCGTCCGGGGCGCAAAACATAAAACACACCCTTTTGCACGACATTATCTGGATTGGTCTGAATGAACTGGCCTTCAAGATCATTGAACTTTTGCATAAAGGCATTGATTTTTTTAAGCAGCTCGCGCTGCTCTTCTGGCAATGCCGAACTTCCACTATCTGGTTCGGCTGGCGTCACTTCGGCTGTCCAGGCACTGCCGGAAATAGCGTTGACCGCCGGTTTTTCCTTGCTGACGCGCACATCGTCAAGCGCCATCGAGGGGAGTGAGAATCCCACACTAATCAACAAGCCAGCAATCACTAAGCTGCCTTTTTTGAGCACATCGCCAAGCCGTTCTTCAACGTAAAAATCAGGCCCCGAAAATTTCATTAAAGTGTCCCCCTAAGGTTCGATAACGGCAATATTGCCGCTCTCGCCATCCTGTATTGATCAGATCAATGCTCCACACATCGCCGTGTATACCCAAACGCGCTATTTGGGAATAGCCAGATTTCGGAATAGCATGGGCCGCATAATTAGTGATGCGTCAACTTCATGGCCAAAATTGGATCAATCCAGCGCCATTGCAACTATCTTGGGAGTTGTTCATCAATCAGCTTGTATGAGTGTTATTTTGGCAACAAAATCGGCGGTATCTGTGCCTCAAATTAACGCCAATCATTCCGCATGAATTACAACAAAAAACAGCCCGCACAAAAGTGCGAGCTGTGGGTTTTTACATTTGTTTTGAAGCGCTTAGCTTTATTACATCGCCGCTTCAGATGGATCGGCTGGCACGAGAATTTCACGCTTGCCAGCATTATTGGCACGACCAATAACCCCCTCATCTTCCATACGTTCAATCAATGTTGCCGCTTTATTATAACCAATTGACAAGCGCCGCTGAACATAGCTGGTCGAGGCTTTTTGATCACGTACAACGATTGCCACCGCTTCATCATAGAGACTTTCAAATTTCTCTTTGGCAGTATCCTTGGCGCTTGGCAGGTCGGCCTCTTCTTGCAGGCCCTTGGTGACTGCTTCAAGATATTGCGGCACACCCTGGGCTTTAAGATAGTTGGCAACCCGTTCGACTTCCTCATCTGAAACAAAGGAGCCGTGAACGCGGGTGATCTGACCACCCCCGGCCATGTGCAACATGTCGCCCATACCAAGCAATTGTTCGGCGCCCATTTCACCAAGAATAGTGCGACTGTCGATTTTTGACGTCACCTGAAAGCTGATCCGGGTTGGGAAGTTGGCTTTGATGGTACCGGTTATGACATCGACACTTGGGCGCTGAGTAGCGGTAATCAGATGAATACCGGCCGCACGGGCTTTTTGCGCCAACCGCTGTATGGAACCCTCGATTTCTTTACCAGCCACCATCATCAGATCGGCCATCTCGTCAATCACCACGACGATAAACGGCAGCTCTTGATAATCAAGCTTTTGTTGTTCATAGATCGCCTGCCCCGTGCCTTTGTCAAAGCCGGTCTGTACAGTATTGGTGATCTCGACACCATGCTCCTTGGCTTCCTTGATGCGGGTATTATAGCCGCTAATATTACGCACATTGATTTTCGACATTTTCTGATAGCGCTCATCCATCTCACGCACCACCCAGTTAAGCGCGACAACCGCCTTTTTGGGATCCGTGACAACGGGTGTCAGCAAATGCGGGATACCATCATAAATGGATAGCTCAAGCATTTTTGGATCGATCAAGATGAATTTGCACTGCTCTGGTGTCAAATTATACAGCAAAGACAAGATCATGGTGTTGATGCCAACCGACTTACCAGACCCAGTAGTACCCGCAATCAACAAATGAGGCATCTTGGCCAGATCAACAATATTGGCCGCACCAGATATATCCTTGCCCAGCACCAATGGTAGCTTGGCTTTTTTCTCACTCGTGTAAATATATTCTAGCTGCTCGCGCAAATAGACGATTTCACGTGTTTCATTTGGCAATTCTATGCCAAGTGCGTTCCGACCAGGGACGACGGCAACACGGGCCGAGATAGCGCCCATGGTGCGGGCAATATCATCGGCAAGTCCAATGATCTGCGCAGATTTGACACCCCGGGCTGGTTCAAATTCATACATCGTGACGATGGGGCCTGGTTTGACGTCGATCACCTCACCCTTGACCTTGAAATCTTCGAGTACCTGTTCAAGAAGATCTGCCCTTTTCTGCAGTTCTTCGTCAGACAACACCACACCTTTTGTACCAAGCGGGGTTGCCTTCAAAAACTCAAGTGGCGGCAATGAAAAGCCGTTTTGATGTATATCCAGCAAAGGCAATTGCTCGCTGCGGATTACCTTGGCGCGGCTCTGCTTCTTGTCCGTTTCAGGATCATAAGCATAAACGGGAGTTGGCGGCGTTGATGCTGGTGTCGCCACGGGCTGGCCGTTCATCGACACAACATTATTTTCCATAGGTGCTTTGTTGCTCATTGGCGCAACCTCTTCAACTGGCTGAATATTTTCCTGAACGCTAGTCTGCACTTCTTTCACAATAGCGGCGCCAGCTTGCTCCGCTACAACTGGTGCAGGAACCATCGGTTCAATGCGGCCCATATGATCGACATGACCAACAACAGGGATACGGTTGCTCTGCTGGCAGTACGGATCGACCGAAGCGCCGGGTTCAGCAATATAATCGATCACTTCTTCATCAAATGATGGCGTTGGCTTGTGTGTTGCTGGTTTCAGCAAAAGCGCATAATTGGACGGCTTGATCCCGCATGCAGCCGAAATACCCCAAAAGCTCAGGATCGGCAAAAGCACATTGGCCAATAATTTGGTAATAACGGTGTTGATCTCTATGAACGATCCGGCAATCATCACAGAGCGTAGAACATGGTCGCCGATAAAGCCGCCATGGCCAACAGACAAAGGCCAGCCTTTGGCAACCGACAATGCCGCAAAAGCGCCAGCCAGCATCGCCAACGATAATGGCCATAACAACAAGCGCTCGATAACGCGATTTGGTGTGATCAGTGTGAGCAAATGCCAGCCCCATGCCGCCATTGGGAAAAACACCAATATGGAGGCCAGGCCCAATGTCTGAAACAACAAATCAGCAATGATCGCCCCGCCGCTACCAAGCAGGTTGGTAGCCGCAAGATCGGTCGCATTGCTCATGCTGGGATCATGATTGGACCAGGTGGCAAGGCACAACCATCCAGCAATCGCTGTCATGATTAAAAACCCGCCAACAAATCTCGTAAATGCACGCTTTGCTCCCGAACCTAAACTATCTGGAAACAAACGCGTGTGCTCAATATTCGCAACTATCGACATTCCTCGAAGACCCTCGCTAAATAACTGAAACTATACGCTCCAAAGCCGATCTTGTGGTCTCAAGGTCATGCACCAAGGCGATGCGAACATCGTTATGAGCCGGATTTGCTCCCTTTGGTGCGCCGAGATCCTCTTTCGCAAGATAGGCACCTGGAAGCATTTTGACACCGCATCCTTTCCAAATCCTTTCCGTCGCACGCTCTCCTCCCCCTAAATCACTCATTTTTATCCATAAAAAGAACCCGCCACCCGGTTTTTCGAATAAAATGTGGTTTTTGAGTATCTTTTCTGCCAGCTCCATCTTGCGCGCATAGAGTGCCCTGTTAGCCTCAACATGAGGTTCATCCGCCCAGGTTTTTGCGCTGGCATATTGCACCGGAAGCGGCATTTGCGGGCATGAAACATTGCGAAAACGTGCGTATTTTTCGATAAATTGGTGATCACCCGCCACAAAACCTGAACGCAATCCCGGCAGATTGGAACGCTTGGACAACGAATTGAATGCCACGATATTTGAGAAATCCCCGCTCATCAAATGGGCGGCTTGCAATATACCCATGGGTTTTTCGTCAAAATAAATTTCCGAATAGCATTCATCGGCAAAAATCATGAAATTATATGCCCGGGCCAGTGAAATGGCCTGTTGCAAATAGCTTTTTGAGGCAATTGCTCCTTGCGGATTGGATGGCGAACACAAAAATAATACGCTGGTACGTTCTAATAGAGCCTTGTTTTCACCAAGCTTATCTAAATTTGGCAAATAACCATTTTCGGCCGGCGCGTCCAGATAGACCGGCTCCAACTTTGCCGCCAGCGCCCCTGACGCATAGACCTGATAAAAAGGATTGGGAATAAGCGCTACGGGACTGTCGCGCTCATTCATGTCTCTGGCTGTAAATACCGCCGAAAACAAACCCTCTCTTGATCCCATAACGGGCAGCAGCATGCGATCTGCATCAAAATGCCCTTGCAAATCATAACGCTGCTCAATCCAGCTGCCAATTGCATTGGCAAGTTCTGGAATAGCGCGAATGGGCGGATATTTGATATATAGCTCATGCTTGTCCGCCAACACCTGTTTGATAAACCCTGGAAACGCGTGTCTTGGGGCGCCAATCGTCATATCAATCGCCGGCTCAATACCAGGCTTTGCATCGCCAAGCAGCTCACGCAGGCGGACAAATGGATTAATGATGTCGTTGTTTGATTGCTTGTTCATCGCGTTTCACCCATAAGCTAGAATATATGAATGTCCTTTCGGACGGAACGCCTATGCGGCGGGCAGCAAAGGGCAAGCCCATTGCATCCCCAAATTAAATTATGGGGTCTGGGGGCTAGTCTCCAGCGCCGTCTGCGTAGGACATTCCTGCTATCTATAATGTGAGCGTTAACTAAGGGCAAAAGGTAATGAAACGGCATGAGACGACGCAGGTAAGGGTCGGCAATCTGACCATTGGCGGTAACGCGCCCATTCGCGTGCAGTCCATGACCAACACCGATACGGCTGACATTGAGGCCACCACAAGCCAGATCGCCGCGCTGGCGAAAAGTGGTTCCGAGCTTGTGCGCATTACGGTTGACCGCAAGGAAGCTGCCAAGGCTGTTCCATACATAAAGGAGCGGCTTGATGGGCTGGGCGTTGAAGTGCCGATCATTGGTGATTTTCATTATATTGGTCACACACTGCTGCAAGAATTTCCAGATACGGCACAAGCTCTTGATAAATATCGTATAAATCCCGGAAATGTGGGCTATCGCGCCAAGCGTTCGGATCAGTTTTCACGCATCATTGAGATTGCCATACAATATGACAAGCCAGTGCGCATTGGTGTCAATTGGGGGTCGCTTGATCAAGAACTATTGACGCAGCTGATGGATGAAAACGCCAGCGCCCCTGCCCCACTTGAGACACAAAGCGTGCTTCATGAAGCGATTGTTCAATCAGCTCTACAAAACGCCAAACTCGCACAAAAAATGGGCATGGGAGCTGACAAGATCGTGCTTTCCGCCAAAGTCAGCAAGGTGCAGGACCTGCTTGCGGTTTATAAAATGCTGTCTGCTCGCTCAAACCACGCCCTGCATTTGGGTCTCACAGAAGCTGGCATGGGGATCAAGGGCACCGTTTCCTCAACGGCGGGACTGGCCATTCTTTTACAACAAGGTATTGGCGACACCATCCGCGTTTCCTTGACACCAGAACCAGGCCAGCCACGTACCACCGAAGTGCAGATTGCTCAGGAAATCCTGCAAAGCCTTGATCTACGCCATTTCACGCCCCAAGTCATTGCCTGCCCCGGCTGCGGGCGCACTACATCTACGGTTTTTCAGGAACTGGCGCGCGATATTTCAGACCATATACGCGAGCAGATGCCGCAATGGCGCTCGAAATATCCCGGCGTCGAGCAGCTCGACATCGCTGTCATGGGTTGCATCGTCAATGGTCCAGGCGAAAGCAAACAGGCCGATATTGGCATCTCCCTCCCCGGCACCGGCGAAACCCCGGCCGCCCCCGTGTTCATCGACGGCAAAAAAGCCATGACCCTGCGAGGCGATCGCATCGCAGACGAGTTTAAAACCGTGCTGGCTGGATATATTGAAGAGCGGTTTGGGGGCTAAAAAGCCCCTCCCCTAAGACACCTCTTCGGGGATGTCGGTTTTGTCGATTTGCGTTGAGGTTACTGGTTCGGGAGAAGCGACCGGCGCGCCAGAGGGGCGATCGAAACGGCGTAATTGTTCGACCATTTTCGACAGACGACCATGAATGCGCATGGAGAAATGTTCAGCGATGGGCGGAAATTGTTGCATCATGCGATGGATCAATTCACGTGGTAATTCAATCACTTCCAACTCTTCGCTAGCGATAGCCGTTGAAGAAAAAGTAAACTCGACAAGCATGGCCAGTTCCCCAAGCATGGCGCCAGGTCCAACCAGATGAATGCGCCGTTTTTCGCCATTGCCCTCGACGATTTCAGCAGACCCCGACAGCACGACAAAAGCCGCGTGTCCCAGCTGGCCATCGACCATCAGCTTTTCGCCGCGACGAAACAAAAGACGCTCCGAACTAAACGCGATCATCGAGAGATGTTCACGGTCCATACCGCTAAAAATCGGCAGTTTTTGTAAAATTCCAACGTCTTTATCAAGAAGCATCGTTCTATCCCGGCGGTATCCTGATGAAATCAGGTTCAGTTCGAATGGAAACGGGGTGAAGGCCGGACGATACCGGCCACAAAACAGCGCGAAAAGACGGACTTTCCGTGCGGCCCCCGAATAGGTCAACATTTACAAACAATACTCGCAATCAAAAGAGCGCGTTGTATTACTCTTCATCTACCTACAACGAACATATTCGCTGCAAACCGATGTTGCGACACTTGTTTTTGATGAGCATGAACTGAACTAAATTCAATAAAACAGATTCTATCCACGCTTGTCCAGACGAGAGCACCTAGATTAATAAAATATTAAGTAATTCGCGTCAGCTGGTTCTTTAAGGCACCAGCTTGTAACCGCCAGCTTCGGTCACTAATAATTCTGCGTTGGAGGGGTCTGATTCGATTTTCTGACGCAACCGATAAATATGAGTTTCCAATGTGTGGGTCGTGACGCCCGCATTATAGCCCCAGACCTCATGCAGCAATATCTCGCGCGTCACCACCTTATGGTCGGCGCGATAGAGATATTTCAAGATAGACGTTTCTTTTTCGGTCAGCCGGACCTTTTGGCCATCTTCCTCTTCAAGCATTTTTTGTGCTGGACGGAAGGTAAAACGGCCAATGGCAAACACGGCATCTTCGCTTTGTTCATGTTGGCGAAGCTGCGCCCTGATACGCGCCAGCAAAGCTCCGAACCGAAACGGCTTAGTAACATAATCGCTGGCCCCGGACTGCAGCCCAAGAATTTCATCGGCCTCGCTATCATGGCCCGTTAGCATAATAACCGGTCCCTTGAACCCATCAGAGCGCATCACCTTGCAAACTTCACGGCCATCCATATCAGGAAGGCCCACATCGAGCAAAACCAGATCGACATGATTGCTTTTCATCAGCTTGATCGCATCAACCGCGCAATTGGCGTCGAGCGTTCCAAATTCATTGTGCAAATCAAGCTGTTCGACAAGAGAGGTGCGCAAATCTTCGTCATCATCAACAACGAGAATACATCGCTTCGTGCTCATAAAGGACCTCTTTTGTGTAGGGTTTGCTTTTACCAGTGTTCATTCTAGTTTATGCTTCAAGTTACACGATTGCACAAGGAAATGGCAGACAATGACACTGGTTTGTGAACGAAAGTGAAAAAACACAAGGTTACGAACAAAGTCATGATCTTGAGGGCGATCCGCGCAAGTGCCACAAATGGCCAGCTGTGGATTGGCGAACGGTTATTTCCCTGTCAGCTGGGCCGCGCCGGACGCGGCGCTCGTAAATATGAAGGCGACGGTGCAACCCCTATCGGGACATGGCCAGTTTTGGGCGTCTATTATCGCGCTGATCGCATTGCTAGACCTAAAACCTTGTTGCCGATCAAGGCCTTGCGCCCCGATCAAGGCTGGTGCGATGATCCTCTGGACCGCAACTATAATAAACCCGTCACCCTCCCCTACCGTGCCAGCTGCGAAAGCCTTTGGCGCGACGACCATGCCTATGATTTGATTGTCGTGCTGGATTATAATTTTTCGCGCCGCGCAATAAATCTGGGCAGCGCTATCTTCATGCACTTGTCCCACGATAATCTGCGACCAACAGCTGGTTGCCTTGCATTTTCTGAAAATGATTTGCGTATGATTTTGAAGCTTTCAAAGCCGGGTGATTTGATCATTGTGCGCTGAACCGCTTATCGCCTCGCTCGATATGCCACCCACCACAAAGAAAGGGAAACTGGCACTGCAGAGGCAGCAAATATCACCGACGCCACAAAATATGCCCACCAGCCATGGGCGGTGAGATGCCCATTGATCCAGGTCGCGCCAACGCTATCTCCAGCCGAAAAATTCCCAGAACCGGCAGGCAGTAGCTGAAACCCTTTGGTGAAAAAAGCCAAACAAACGACAAACCCAAGCAACCCACCGAGCAAGAAAGCATGATGCCAGCCTGTTTTTCCCAACTTGTGCAGCCACAGCCAAAAGGGCGTGGCAAAAACCAGCAGGCCAGCCAACCAGCCAATAAACGCCAATGTAAAAACACCAATGCCATTTTGGAGCCCATATTTCAGCACATAGTCAAAACCATTGTCCATCAGCTGGCCAAATAGATACCAACCAGCAACCAACAGTCCCCCGGTGATGGCTCCCACCAATAGCGCGGATATAATACGAGTAATGGTCATTAGCTGGTAAGCTTTCGCGATCCCAATCCGCCTGTCTATCCAGCTAACCTATTTGCCAGATTCTAACGGTATCTCTTTTGATCAATCCGCAAATTCTATGCGTTCGATATGCGCCTCAATTCCCTTTTTAGCGCAGTCAACATCCTTGTCACCACCCGGCGCGCCGCTCACCCCAATAGCACCAATCCGGTTTCCATCGGCGACAATCAAGATGCCCCCTTCCATCACCACAAGACCCTCAATGGTGTTGAGGTCGGGGCGAATATCTTCCCGGAGTTTGCGAAAAGGGCCCGAATCCATTCCTGCCATGATCGACATATTGGCTTTCTTTTGAGCTATTTCCAGCGTGAAGCGTGAGGCAAAGTCATCGCGAAGGGCGGCGCGCAACGTTGCGCTGCGATCGACCACAACGGCACTGACCTGATAACCCTTTTCATTGCAAGCTTTCACAGCAGCACTGGCAATATCGCGGGCCAATTCCATGCCAATATTCTTGGCGGTCACAACATCAGCGCTAAATGCAGGTATGGACAGACTAGTAAGAAAGACTAAAATCGACAGCAGATACTTCATCTTGGTTTCCTTGAGATTATTGGCTTACCCCATCTGCCAGGTTTTAATGGCTTCAACAGGATAGAGCAGCATAATGATATTGAGGGTAAGATTATCGCGAATGATGTAGCCAACGCTTAGCTCAAGAACCACGATCAACAGCACCGACACCCAGATCGGGGCGCGCCAGGCGACAAAAAATCCGATCACCATGAACAAGATATCGCTGGTGGAATTCAAAACGCTATCACCGAAATAATCGAGCGCAATAGTTGCTTCTCTATAGCGGTTGATGATGAAGTCGGTGTTTTCAAATATTTCCCAGAAGCTCTCGATCAACATCGCAATGGATAGACGGGCGCCAACAGACATGGACCCCAAAAGCCAGGCCAGCGCGCCGTAAAACAACAGGCCATGTATGAAATGTGAGGGGGAATACCAGTCAGTTATATGCTGCGAGTTTTCAGAGCTGACAACTACTCCATGCCAGAGCTTGATCGTCCCGCATTTACAAATGGCGGGTTGGCCCATCCAAAACAAGATACCGATACAAGCAGCAAGAATAGCCCCGGCAAAAGCCACATAGCGTAATTGTATTGTGGAAGTGTTTTGGGTCATGACGGTCCTTGACTGACTAAATCTAATTAATCCATTCTAACAGGCAATCCGGCATCTTTCATATATTGTTTGGTTTCACCAATTGAAAACGTACCAAAATGGAAGATAGAAGCGGCTAGCACGGCGCTGGCGTGACCATCACGCACGCCTTCGACCATATGCTCCAGTGTGCCAACACCGCCAGAGGCGATAACCGGAACGGGGACGCTATCAGCAATCGCCCGCGTCAATTCAATATTGAAACCCGATTGCGTGCCATCTTTGTCCATGCTGGTGACCAATAGCTCCCCTGCCCCCAGAGACACCACTTCACTGGCAAATTCAATGGCGTCAATGCCGGTTGGCTTGCGCCCGCCATGAGTGAAAATCTCCCAGCGTTTTGGTGCCCCGTCCGCGCTGACCTGCTTGGCATCTATGGAGATGACAATGCACTGACTGCCAAACTTTTCAGCTGCGCGGCGCACTAAATCACGATCATTGACAGCGGCTGTATTGATGGCCACCTTATCGGCCCCAGCTTCCAGCAGTTTGCGCACATCGGCGACCTGGCGCACGCCGCCGCCAACCGTCAGCGGCATAAAGCAATGTTCAGCGGTTTTTGACACCACATCATAAATGGTATCGCGATTATCGCTGGAGGCAGTGATATCAAGAAAAGTCAGCTCATCTGCGCCCGCCGCATCATAGGCCTTGGCGCTCTCAACGGGATCGCCAGCATCAATCAGATCAACAAAATTGACGCCTTTGACGACGCGCCCGTCTTTGACATCAAGACAGGGAATGACCCTTGTTTTCAGCATGATTTATCGCTTCCCATTTTTGGCTCTATGCGCCCGTTTTATCGCTGTTTTTTGACAATAAGGCCAGTGCTTCGTCTGGATCAAGACGGCCATCGTAAAGCGCCCGACCAGAGATAGCTCCTTCCAACGCGCTATTTTCTGGGCGCACCAGTTCAACAATATCATCCATGCTCGCCAGACCACCAGAGGCAATGACGGGGATGGAAACAGCTTTTGCCAGCGCCCGCGTGCCAGGAAAATTAAGCCCTTTTAAAACACCATCGCGGGCAATATCAGTGTAGATGATCGCCGCCACTCCGGCATCCTCGAATTTTTTAGCCAGATCAATCGCCGTAAGCTTCGACAGCTCATCCCAGCCCTCAATCGCCAC
This sequence comes from Alphaproteobacteria bacterium, assembly GCA_024280475.1. Lineage (GTDB taxonomy): Bacteria > Pseudomonadota > Alphaproteobacteria > Rhizobiales > JAKIUO01 > JAKIUO01. The sequence goes on along the minus strand of JAJRQA010000228.1, from coordinate 57,489 downwards.
CTTGCCATCTCGCGCATCAATGCCCACCGCAATTTTACCGGGGAATATTTTGCAAGCCTCGATGACAAGCTCTGGATTGCGCACCGCAACGGTGCCAAGAATAACCCGCGCAATCCCCTTGTCGAGCCACATTTCTATGGTCTCCAGATCACGGATCCCTCCCCCCAATTGCGCAGGGATGGTAATCGCACCAAGGATCGCTTCAACCGCCGCGCCGTTCACAGGCTTGCCCTCAAAAGCACCGTTCAGATCGACAATGTGCAAATACTCAAAACCTTGATCTTCAAAGCTTTTGGCCTGATCTGCTGGATTATCATTGAATACCGTGACGCGCGCCATGTCGCCAAGCTTAAGGCGCACGCATTCGCCGTCTTTAAGGTCAATGGCTGGAAATAGGATCATATCGTTGCTCTTATACGTTATCGTTGCTTTTCAATGTCCTCGCGGACAGCGTTGGGGAGTTTCCGGTTGTGCTATCGTTTCACTATTTGAGCACTCTTCCCCAAACCCCGGCTATTGTTTTAAGGCGTCCATTTGAGGAAATTACTGATCAGCGCCAGGCCCAGATTCTGGCTCTTTTCGGGGTGGAACTGAGTGCCGACCATATTGTCTTTGGCGACCATCGCTGTGACCGCTCCCCCATAATTTGTCTCCAGAATATCATTTTCCGGCTGCGCCGTTTTAAAATGATAGGTATGAACGAAATAGGCGTGCAGGCCATCAGGGCCAAGGGGAAGTCCATCCAGCAGGGCGTGGTCATTGATCACGTCCAGCGTATTCCAGCCCATATGGGGAATTTTCAGCGAAGCATCTGATGGCTTGATTTGCTCTACCTCGCCAGCGATCCAGCCAAGGCCCTTGTGACTGCCATTTTCAAGGCCCGTGTCAGCCAGCAATTGCATGCCAACACAAATGCCAAAAAATGGTTTGCCCATCTCATGTACGGCTTCATTCAAAGCCGCGACCATGCCATCGACGGCTCGCAGGCCACTGGCGCAATCGGCAAACGCACCAACGCCGGGTAGAACGATGCGATCGGCTTTGCGAACCTCTTCTGGATCGCTTGAAAGCTTGATCTCAAAACCGGTACCACTTTCTGCGTTAGCACGTGCAAAACTTGAATGAGCCGAGTGTAAATTGCCCGAACCATAATCAATGATCACAACACTCATATATTTGCCTCGTTCAAAAGAACCTTTTGCAGCGGCGACCAATTGGAGAAAAAACGCCGCTCACACTCGATTTTAGTATGCCCGGCGATGGTACCGATCATATGATATTGCTGGCGCTCCAAAACCGCTCTCCTGATATCATTGGCCAAAAAACCAAGAGCAATCGACAGCCCAACGAACAAAATAACGTCCGCGCCGGGAGCAGCTCCAAACAGATGCGCCAGAGCAGCCAGAAGGCCGATGGCGATAAAAAAGCCAATCAATGGTATCCACAAATGGTGATAGATCATCCAGAAAACAGAGCCGATCATCGCCCAGAATGAGAAGCCATCCTTGATAAATATCAGCTCGTCGGCCCGTGCAAGCAGCTCTTTTTGTGGATGCAGCGGTTCGTAAATTGTATAGCTTAGATCTTTCATGGCGGTTCGTCCGTTTCAGATACAGGTTCTTTGCAGGTAAACTTGCACAAATGATCCTTTTCCGCCATAGAAATTGAGCCTTACCCTGGCAAAATGCCTATCAATCGCACAGGCTGGAACGGCATTTAAATTCTGAGCCAGGAGATATCTTTAGCTACCAAGCTTGCCCTTGGTGGTGGGAAGCTGATCAGCTTGACGGCGATCAATCGTCAGTGCGGCCCGCAAGGCGCGCGCCAATCCCTTGAAGCAGCTTTCGATAATATGGTGATTATTCTCGCCATAGAGATTTTCAACATGCAGGGTCAGCCCGGCATTTTGCGCTAGCGCCTGAAAAAACTCGCGAAACAGCTCTGTATCCATTTCACCGATCTTGTCGCGCGAAAAATCTACATTCCAGACCAGCCACGGGCGGCCAGATATATCAACGGCAGCTCTGGTCAACACCTCATCCATAGGGATATAGGAAAACCCATAGCGCCGGATACCCTTCTTGTCGCCAAGCGCTTTGGTCAGCGCCAGCCCAAGAGCAATGCCGGTGTCTTCTGTGGTGTGATGTCCGTCAATATGGAGATCGCCCTTGGCGCGAACTTTGATATCAATCAGGGAATGACGGGACAATTGCTCGAGCATGTGATCCAGAAAACCAATACCGGTTTCCACATCATAGGTGCCTGTGCCATCCAGATTGATGGAAACACTGATCTGGGTTTCTTTGGTGTCTCGTGTAACAGAGGCTTTGCGCATTATATTTTCCCGATTTAACTCGTATTCGCTTTTGCAAATCTATGTAGCAGCATCCATGCCAAAGGACCAGCCCCGTCTAGCTCATGCATCTTCCTTCAGCGCCGCCGGGTCTTCGGTACGGGCTTTCGTAATGGTGCGTTTTACAAGCCCCTGCATGGTCATCCCTTGCACGATGATCGAGAACACCACCACCGCATAGGTGATCGCCAATATGACCGGTTTATACTCGTTATTAGGCAAGGACAGAGCCAAAGCCACCGAAATGCCGCCACGCAAGCCCCCCCATGTGAGGATGGTGATGGCGCCGTCGGTAAACTTTTCACGCAAAGACAAAAGCTTGATGGGGATGCCCACCGAAATAAAGCGAGCGGTCAAAACGATCGGAATGGCCAGTAATGCGAGGCCCGCATATTGGTAGTGAACGCCGATTACCAGCACTTCTAGGCCAATCAAAAGGAACAATACCGAATTTAATATTTCATCGGTCAGGTCCCAAAAACCAAATACCGCCTCGCGGGTCTTTTCACTCATGGCAAACTGGGCCCCGTGATTGCCGATAAACAGACCCGCCACGACCATGGCGATGGGGCCAGATATATGCAATTTGATGGCCAGCGCATAGCCGCCGGTGACAAGCGCCAAAGTGATCATCACTTCCAGATTATGATCATCTAGCGCGCGCATCATTTTAAAGGCGATATATCCAGCTATCAGCCCCAGCACGACGCCGCCCAGTGCTTCAAATACAAACAGCTGCGCAATATCAATAGCACCAACCGGACCTTGCCCCCCTACCCCGGCAATGGCCAGCATCACCGTAAAAACAACCACGCCAACGCCATCATTGAACAGGCTTTCACCAGCAATTTTGGCCCGCAAAAGCGGTGGCACATGCACGGTCTTTAAAATACCGAGTACCGCCACAGGATCGGTCGGCGAGATCAGCGATCCAAACACCAGCCACCAGATGAACGGTATCTCGACGCCAAACAGTCCCCCTAGCAGAGCCATCACGGTGGCAATCAAGAAGGTTGATAACAGCACACCAAGGGTGGCCATCAAGGAAATCGCCCATTTGCGTGAGGCCAGCTCCTCAAGATCGATATGAATGGCACCAGCAAACAGCAAGGCACTTAAAAACCCGTGCATCAAAGCTTCATGGAAATCGATCGCATTGAGCGCTCCGCGCACTGTATCGCCAATCGACAGGTCCGCAAATATCAGATCTGCCAATACTATGCTGGCAGAGGCGGCAAGTGCTATCACCACAAGGCCAATGGTATGGGGCAATTTCAACCATTTATGATTAGCAAATCCAAACAATGCAGAAAGGGTGAGCAACAAGGCAATAATATCAAGAAGGGTCATATGTGAAAGGGTCCAGTAGAAATTAACGGGCGCTCAAGACTATGCCATGGATTTTTGAAGCAGCTGCAACATGCCTCTTCCCCAATCAATAATTCCACTTGGATTGGTGGGAATATCGTAAAACAGGAAAGAGCCATTGACAGAATAGACCAGAGAAACAAGCGTCAGTATCATACTTATCGCAAACAAAGATCCACCACCAACAACGATGGACGCCGACGCCATAACAATAGCGATTTGCAGTAAAGTGACCCCGACTTTATAATACTCGCCCTTGCTCAAGGCATTTTCCCTGATTTTTTGCTGTGCTCTGGCATCCTTGATAATTTCTGATTTTTCCGCAGTATATCTGGTAGCCTTCTCCTTCCAATAGGCAGCAAGTGTCGGCTCTTCAAGCTTCTCAAACATCTGGGCGGCAATTTTGCTGTCGGTTTGGCGAATGTTCTTGGCCTGAAAATAGGCAAATTTGTTGGCAGATTCGATATGAGCTGACATAGCGATCTTATCCATTTCCGTATCGGCCAGACTGATGATCGATAGCAATGCTGCCAGAGCTGCGATAAACAGGGGTATTTTTGATTTTTTCGGCTTTTGCAGCGCATCTTTCAGCTCTTTTCTAAAAGCCTGCAAAGTAGATTGTTCTTTATTGTCTGTCTCACTCATTCGATTTATCCCTCAATAAAAGATCATACCCCCCTATTTTATTTGTATTGGTATCTGCGCAAATTCGCAAATAATCACTATTCTATCGTCTGCCAGATCGATAAAACCTCACATCCAGGGTCGATTTGATCAACCAATATGCTGTCAGGACACTCCATCAGGCGCGCCAAACAGCCATTTCCAAGGGCGGATATCAACGCTTTCAAAAACTCCAGCAATGGCATAGGGGTCATTGGCGGCAATTTCATGAGCAGCGGACAGACTGTCGGCCTCGACAATCACCAGACTGCCACGCGGCTCAGATCCGTCCTCGTTCATGAACGGTCCAGCACTTTTCATCACATCGCCAAGACTATCCAGATAGGCCAGATGTTTGTCGCGATTTTGCGCGCGAAGGGCCAATCCCTCTTCTGGCTTGTCCGTGCAGATAAAAGCATACAGCATATAGCCCTCCCAATTCCTCTCATTTTCGTCAAGGAAGGGTAAGGCCGTAGCTTGGAGGCGTCCAGTTAAAACAACCACGAGACTTTTCTTAGTCTTTAAGCGGCATACAGATTTCTGTCATTAACTCGGCTGCTGGTGTGGTCTGGGGGTCATTCAGATCTTCATCAAGATGATCATGAATATGAGAGATGACCCGTTTGATGCGCGCTTCATAATCGATAAGTGTGTGTGTTTTGTTCATGGTAAAAAGATAGAACAACCACACTTGATTTATCTTGCGGAATTGGCGCGAAGCTCGTTTGGGACCCTATGACATAGGGTCAAACCAATTCTTTAACCGGCGTCACAACGGCTGGTTCAACATTGGCCCAGTGGTCCTGCGATCCAATCAAATCGAGCTCGTCCATTCCCTCGCTTGCCCGCAATACCGTATCAACACCAGCAGTTGCCAGCCCAAGCGCTCGCTCGGACCCATCGCCATTCAATATTGACGCTGCATACAGCGCCGCCATCAAATCACCAGTACCATGAGGCGCTAGATCAGATCGTTTAACGCTGGTCCCAAACGGCAAATGATCACCGGCAAGTACATTCATAAGCGTTCCTGATGTACCAGGAATGGAGGTCGCCAAAATCCGATCATTGCCAAGCTGATCAATGGCCGCCAATGCCGTTTGTGCATCCACTACAGGGCGCATGGTCAACCATTCCAGCTCAAACCGGTTGGGGATGACAATATCGGCCAGTGGCAATAATTCAGCACGTTGGCACTCCGCCGACTTGACATCAATATAGAGCCCTTCTGGAGAACCGGGGCGACTATCGTCCCCTAACGCCGGATCATAGAGATAAATCGCGTTGGGATTGAGCTTGCGCACCAATTTCAGGGCATCAAGGGCGATAAAAACATGCTCTTTACTCGGAAGATAACCTGTCATGACCATATCAACCTGCTTGAGGTGACCAGCAAATTCCAGAGCTTCCAGAACGGGTCGTAAAATTTTTGACCCCAGACGCGCGCCGCCATATATTTTATGTCCAGGGTGATTTGACAGTAAAACGCTGGGCAGGCCCCAGACCTCGTGACCAAGCCGCTGCAACGCAAACTGGGTCACGGAATTGCCAACAGATCCGCACACGACCTGAGAAGAGATAGAGAGTATTTTTGCCATTTTAAGTGGTCTGGCCTTTACAATATTTTTGAAAGTACCTGAAAAGCGCCGCATATCTGGAAACTTGTCAGATTTATACTATAAGAATGCCCTATGGCGCAAATTCGTCCCCTTTGTGAGGGTTTTGTGTAAAAAGGGCGGTGATGATGCGATCTCATATCAAGATAATCTGGGGGTTCTATGGATAAGCGCGAACTTGGCAATAGCGAGATTTTTGTATCAAAACTTTGTCTTGGTACCATGACATGGGGACAGCAAAACAGTGAAGCGCAGGGCCACGAACAAATGGACTATGCCCTTCAACAAGGCATAAACTTCTTTGATACCGCCGAACTCTATCCCATTCCCCCCAAACGCGAAACGCAAGGGCGCACCGAAGAAATCATCGGTACATGGATGAAAAAACGCGGCAATCGCCAGCAGATTGTTCTGGCCAGCAAGGTATGCGGCCGCTCGCAAAACATGGACTGGTTTCGCACCGATGGTTCACTGGCGCAAGTCAGTCCCACGCAAATTCGCGAAGCCATTGAGGGTTCACTCAGGCGTTTGCAAACGGATGTCATTGATCTCTATCAGGTCCATTGGCCAGACCGTCCCATGAACCTGTTTGGTGGTTTGTCTTTCAAGGCCCATGAGGGGGAAAGCAATGAAATCGAAGAAGTGATGCAGGTGATGGGCGAACTTGTCAGCGAGGGTAAAATCCGCTCGGTCGGGATCAGCAATGAAACACCGTGGGGCACGATGAGCTATTTAAAAGCCTCGCAAATGCTTGGGGTGCCGCGTATTGCAAGTGTGCAAAATGCCTATAATCTTTTAAACCGTGTGTTTGAAACCGGCCTCTCGGAGATCACCCATCATGAGCAGGTTGGGCTGCTTGCCTACTCCCCCCTCGCACAAGGCTATCTCACTGGCAAATATCAAAATGGTGCGCTACCCGTTGGTTCACGCAACCAATTGTTCGGCCGCCTCCAGCGTTACCAAACGGTTGGAGCCAATGAGGCCATCGACAAATATCTCGATATTGCCCACCGCCATGAACTGGACCCGGCACAACTGGCCTTGCAATTTGTCACGACCAGACCATTTGTCACCTCAAATATTATCGGTGCTACCACAATGGAACAGCTAAAAACCAATATCGCCTCTATTGAGCTTGACCTGACCGAAGAAATACTTGAGGAAATCGAGCAGGTTCATCTCAATCATTCAAACCCCTGCCCTTAAACATTTATATGCCCAGATTATTCACCGGCCTTGAGATACCTCTTGCGCATTCCCAGCGCCTGATGATGCTACGTGGCGACATTATTACGGCGCGCTGGATCGCTCTGGAAAACTATCATGTGACGCTGCGTTTTTTAGGGGATGTCAGCCAGATGCAGGCCGACGACTATATGGCCCAGCTCGATCAACTTGTTGTCGAGCCTTTTGATCTCACGATCAAGAGCGTTGGTCATTTTGGTACCAAGCGCGCCCATGCCCTGTGGGCCGGTTTTGAGCCAAGCGAACCCCTGGTGCAACTGGCTCGGGCCCACGAAAAATGCGCCGTTCTAATCGGCCTTGAACCTGAACCACGTAAATTCATACCCCATATTACGCTGGCGCGACTAACCCGCACCAGACTATCGACCATCGCCCCGTTTCTGGCTGATTTTTCAGGCTTTGAGCTGGATCCCTTTACAGTCACGCAATCGGCGCTCTATTCCGCCAAACCATCAACAGGCGGTGGACCCTATGTGGTGGAAGAGCTGTTTCCGTTTGAGGGGGAAGAATAATGTCCTCGCAGACAGCGTTGGGACATTTTTTCTGCCCAAGGCATAGGTGATTAAGCCTTACCCCTCAATCTCCGCAAGCAATCCCCTGCTCGCTGCATCTACCAGATCGAGCGCATGTTCGAAACCATCGCCGCCACCATAATAGGGATCGGGGACTTCTGTTTCTGATTGATCGGGAGCGAACTCCAGAAACATGCGTATTTTGTGGCGATATTCTTCAGGTGCGATGCGGGTCAGGTTGATATGGTTTTCCTGGTCCATGGCCAGAATATAATCATAATGCTCAAAATCTTGTTGTTTGACCTTGCGGGCCGCCTGCCCCGATAAATCAATGCCGCGCAATAGAGCAGTAGCCGTGGCGCGATGGTCTGGCGGCTCACCCACATGCCAGGCTCCTGTCCCCGCACTGTCGATTTCAACCAAATGCTGCAAACCTTTTTCAAGGACGAGATGACGAAACGTTCCCTCCGCCATCGGCGAACGGCAGATATTGCCAAGACAGACAAACAGTATTTTGGTGATAGACATAAGCGGACCGCTTTCAATTTGATTGACCTTTGTCTTTGATCTGCCACGATAGGCCCGTGAATGACAAGACATGAATGACGAAGTTTTCGCGCAAAGGAAATAAAGATGGCTGAAAAACTATCACCCGAACAGGTCGATGAAATATTGTCAGACCTCAAAGGTTGGCGAAAAGTTGAGAACCGCGACGCCATCGCCAAAACATTCAAATTCAAGGATTTCAGTGAAGCCTTTGGCTGGATGACTAGGGCAGCCTTGCAGGCCGAAAAAATGGACCATCATCCTGAATGGTTTAATGTCTGGAACCGCGTCGAGGTTACCCTTACCACCCATGATGCAGGCGGCGTCACCAGGCTCGATCTCAAACTGGCGGCGCAAATGAATGTTCTGGCCGGCGCTTAAAACTCTTGTTTACAATCTGTTAAGAGCTTTCAAAATAGGGTTAACAAAACCTGCCCTGAAAGGAAGCCACCATGACCATGCTTTTCGAAATTGTCTATGCCACTAAAGCCAATGGCACCCATCACAAGCTGGCCATGGATGCTTTGCACCATATTGAAAATGACGATGCCCTGAGCTGGCAGCGCTTGTTCCTTAAACATATCGATCTCTATCTTGAGGGTTCCAAAGCGCCCGACAAGGAGTTCAAGGACTTTAAAAACCACGTTCTGCATGTCGGGGATCAATTCTGGGGCGGTGCGCCTGAAAAAGCCAGCGCCTGGTATGATAAATTTGTGCGCGCTCTCATCGACCAGCAGTTTGAAGAAGCGGTTTATTGCGCGGGCGTCCTGTCTCATTATTATACCGACCCCATACAGCCTTTCCATACGGCACAATGCGAAGCTGAAAATAATATGCAACGGGCAGTCGAGTGGAGCATCAGCAAATCATACAAAATGTTGCGCAAGCGCGGTTTGAAAGATTATGCGGGCCTCGCAGTTGAAACTGGGCAATCCGATGATTGGATCATTGAGATGGTGCAACGAGGCGCCACCCGCTCACATCAATATTATGATGCTTTGATTACCAACTATAATCTTGACCGCGGCGTCGTTGATCCCCTCGAGGGCCTCAATGAAAACTGCCATCGCTTTTTATCGGAACTTGTGATCTACGCCTCGCTTGGCTTTTCACGTATTCTTGACCGGGCATTTCTTGAAGCCGCCGTTGCGCCGCCACAGGTCAATTTGACCATTGATACATTTGTTGCCTCGCTGGGTATTCCCATGCGCTGGGTAATACGCAAGCTGGATGACGCCAATAGCATAAAAGCCGTGCAAGCAGCCTATGACGAATTACAAGCAACAGGCCGGGTTGAAAATCAACTCAATGAAGATGATCGCGAAGTACGCGCGCTGCACAAACGTGAAGTCATAGAACGGCGCTCTTTTAAAATGGAACCAACCAATCGAGCTAGATCAACGCACCGCAAACCAGCTGCAAAAGCTGCCAAAATACATACCAAGGCCCCGGCCCCTGTCCTGGACCAGTTTAAGCAATCAGATATTGAAACCGTTGTTGCTGCTCCAAAATCCAAAGAACGGGCTCCACGTTTTTACCTGGAATTATCGGACGAAGTGGAAAAAGCACCCTCTATTGGCAAGAAAACCGCTGCGCGTCTTGAAAAGATCGGTATCAAAACGATTGAAGATTTACTGACAACTAATGCAAAAGAGATGTCCGAAAAAATCAATACAAAATGGATCAGCGAAAAAGAGGTCAACAACTGGCAATATCAATCTCGCCTCGTTTGTGAGGTTGCAGGTCTGCGCGGTGGACAATCACAAATACTCGTCGCAGCCGGTATCAAAACCAGCCGTTCCCTCTCAAAAATGCAGTCTAGTGAACTATATGCCCTACTCTCATTGTTCTGCCAGACGAAAGAAGGTCAGAACCTGCGCGCCTGCGAGAGTTTGCCGGACAAGACAAAAGTCGAAAGCTGGATAAACGCCTGTATCGAACATCCCCGCTCAGTTGCGGCCTAGCTATAAGCCACTCCTTAGATATCTTACGGATTTCTCATTTTTTCCAAAGGTAAATAGTGGTGCGGCAAGAAGATCGTTTTTGAAAACTGGATCCTGGATATTATTGTGGATCAAAGCCATTCAATAACACAACCATCCGGTCCACAATAATTCCGGGATGACGATAGGTGAGGATCTTTCACCATCGTCATCCTTGAAAATATGCGGCCACATTGTTTGTTTGGGGCATTGTTTTCAACCCCCATATTTATCGAGGATCCAGTTTTAAAGATCTTTAGAGTAGCCGCTCCAAAATATTCCTCGAATGTCGACGCTTGTACAATAGCGGTCCTAGCTAGCAACAATCCCCTGCTCTCGAAAAAAGTCGAGTAGCGGAATAAGCGGTAAGCCAAGAATGGTAAAATAGTCGCCTTCGATCTTTTCAAACAGATGAATACCGGTTTCTTCCAACCGGTAGGCGCCAACCGATGTCTGCACACTGTCCCCGGCCTTGGCCAGATACTGCGCCAGAAAATCAGTTGAGAAATCCCGCATGGTCATCGATGCCGTCTCTACATGCTGCCAAATCGTTTCTCCGTTGCGCGCCACGCAAATCGCAGCATGCAAATAATGAGTACGTCCGCGAAATTTCAACAGATTATTGCGAGCAATATCCATATTTGCTGGTTTTTCAAAAATTTTGTCATCAAGTGCCAGCACCTGATCAGCCCCAATCACATAAGCATCTTTTACAGTTTGGGAAATAACCTCTGCCTTGGCGCGGGCCAAAACCAGCGCCACATCCATAGGATCAGGGCAAACCCCATCGACGGTGAGCGCTTCCTGGATGGACCGCTCATCAAGATCGGCAGCGTTTTTGGTAAAACTGATACCGGCCCCTTTAAGCAGCGCTGCGCGACCAGAGCTGTTTGACGCCAATATAATATCATGTCCTGATTTTTGCAGCATCCCGTTATCTCCCCTTACAAACCCTATATAAAATGGATGCAGGGATTAGTCCCTGCCGCCCGCTGCCAAAGCGATCCGTTCGATAGGATATTTCCCATTAAACGCCCCCAAATACCCTGTCGAGAATCTCTGGATAAACCACCAGCTTATCCCCACTAACAAGAACCCAACCACCTGCCCTCAACTTGTCCAGAATCTCATCCCCAAATCCAACAATCCCGGATGACTTTCCCCGTCTTTTTAAAGAAATGACTCCTCCACAGATTCTCCAGACAACGTAAAAAGTTAACAACAAATGATCAACAGGTTAATGAAAGCTAAACAACCCTTATGATTCAAGGGCAGGGCAGATTCGTTTCAGACAACATCCCCTGTCAAGACATCAAGCCTATACATTGCTTCAGCCTAAAATCAAATTTTGGAGAATCTGTTGAAAAGCTGGAGCTCAACAACAATTCACGCTATTCACTGCTAAACAACAAAAACAGCTTAATTAGAATATAATATTTAGGAAGCCTCTATGCCCGGTGGACAACCAGAAAACGCGACGAACCCTAAGCTAAGCGAAAAGCCGTTTCTGCGCCTTTTAACGCAAGGGCCAAATGACACCCTACCAGCAACACCACCCGTATGGCTGATGCGCCAGGCCGGTCGCTATTTACCCGAATATCGCAAAGTGCGCGAAGAAGCCGGAGGGTTTCTCAATCTTTGCTATAATCCAGAACGCGCCGCCGAGGTCACAATCCAACCGATACGCCGTTATGGGTTCGACGCTGCAATATTGTTTTCAGATATTCTCGTGGTACCTGACGCCCTTGGTCAACCTGTACGATTTGAAACAGGTGAAGGTCCAAGACTTGATCCCATCACTGATCCAAGCGGTCTAGGCATTCTTGATCCCTCCAACACTGATAAAATCTATTCTCACATTTATGAAAGCGTTGAACGGATCAAAGGTGATTTGCCCAATGAAACCACATTGATCGGTTTTTGCGGTGCGCCGTTTACGGTTGCAACCTATATGATCGCTGGGCGTGGTACACCCGATCAAGCGCCATCCCGCATGTTTGCTTACAAATATCCAGATGCATTTGCCCAATTGATCGATATGCTGGTTGATAGCTCAATCGAATATCTTTGCGGTCAGATCAGAGCTGGCGCCGAGGTTGTGCAGGTATTTGATAGCTGGGCCAGCGTTTTGCCGGACGATGAATTTATCAAATGGTGCCAGGAGCCTATGGTCCGGATCGTTGCAGGCGTAAGACAATATCATCCTGAGGTACCAATCATCGGTTTTCCCCGCGCTGTGGGGCCTCTTTACGAGGATTATATCGATAAAACCGGCGTCAACGCGGTTGGCTGCGATACTTCACTGCCTTTGACGTGGATTCGCGACAAACTGCAGTCTCGCACAGTCGTGCAAGGGAACCTTGATCCGATCCTGCTTTTGAACGGTGGTCCACAGCTTGAACACAGGGTGAAAAGAATCATTGAAACTTTGTCCGGTGGTCGGCATATATTCAATCTTGGTCACGGGATTATAAAAGAAACACCGCCAGAGCATGTCGCAACATTGATGGACCTTATTCGTGGGTCGGCTGGTTAGCACGTAAAGATGATTGGGAATTTGGATATGGATGCATTTTTGTGGTTGAAGGCTTTGCATGTCATATCGATCATCGCCTGGATGGCGGGCCTGCTTTATCTGCCTCGCCTTTTTGTCTATCACTCTGCGCAAACATCTGGCTCGGATATCAGTGAATTATTGAAGGTCATGGAACGGCGTTTGTTGAAGTTCATTATGAACCCGGCCATGATTGCCAGCTGGCTTTTTGGCTTCATCATAGCGGCCAAGTCACATGCATTTAGCGAGCCATGGTTTCACGTGAAACTTTTGATGGTTGTCGCTTTGACGATCTTTCACATTATGCTTGGCATATGGCGCAAACAGTTTGAAACCGACCAGAATAAGAAATCAGAGCGATTTTATCGGCTGGTCAATGAAGTACCAACCGTTCTCATGATCATTATTGTGATCATGGTAATAGTGAAGCCGTTTTAACACTATTGCTTAAAAAGCTTATATAATAGCTTTAGTTTTTTCTTCCTGTCTGCTATAGAGCGGAAAATATCGTATTGATCAGTCCCTTCCATATGCTCACGCCCTCACTTGGTATTTGTGAATTAAGAACCAGTTTTGAGACTGTAGAGCCATTATCGCGACGTAGCTGGACGGGGACTTTCTTACCAAAACACATTGCCAGCCGGTGATGTTGTAAATCCAAGAATTTAAAAAAAGCAGGACCAGATTTAATGTCCGAAGAAATGAAGCTCCAGGACCTCAAGGCGAAAAATCCCGTCGAAATCCTGGCATTTGCTGAGAGTGTGGAAGTCGAAAATGCTTCCACCATGCGCAAACAGGAATTGATGTTTGCCATATTAAAACAACTCGCCGAAAAAGACATTACGATTGTCGGCGAAGGCGTGGTTGAAGTGCTATCCGATGGATTTGCCTTTTTACGCTCGCCAGAGGCCAATTATCTCTCGGGCCCTGATGATATTTATGTTAGCCCAAGCCAGATCCGCCGCTTTTCCCTGCGCACTGGTGACACCGTCACCGGCCAGATCAGATCGCCCAAAGATGGCGAACGCTATTTTGCCTTGCTTAAAGTCAGTACCATCAATTTTGAAGAACCTGACAAAACCCGTCATAAAGTACATTTTGACAATCTGACGCCACTCTATCCAGATGAGCCTTTGCGAATGGAAATTACCGGGCCTGATATTAAAGATATGTCTCCACGCATTATCGATATTGTCGCGCCGCTTGGTAAAGGCCAGCGTGGACTTATCGTAGCGCCGCCGCGTACTGGTAAAACAATGCTGCTGCAAAATATTGCCCATTCCATTACTGCCAATCATCCCGAATGTTTTGTAATTGTCTTGCTGATCGACGAGCGACCCGAAGAAGTCACCGATATGCAGCGATCGGTAAATGGAGAAGTTGTTTCTTCGACTTTTGATGAACCGGCCTCACGCCATGTCCAGGTCGCAGAAATGGTCATCGAGAAAGCCAAGCGCCTGGTCGAACACAAACGCGACGTGGTCATTCTGCTCGATAGCATAACCCGTCTTGGTCGCGCCTATAATACGGTGGTGCCATCTTCGGGCAAGGTTTTGACCGGCGGTGTTGACGCCAATGCGTTGCAACGGCCCAAGCGCTTTTTTGGCGCGGCTCGTAATATTGAAGAAGGCGGATCCTTGACCATTATTGCAACGGCTCTAATCGATACGGGATCGCGTATGGATGAAGTGATCTTCGAAGAATTTAAAGGCACCGGTAACTCGGAGGTTATTCTTGATCGCAAGGCCTCCGACAAGCGTGTCTATCCCGCTATCGATATTGCCAAGTCTGGAACACGCAAAGAAGAATTGCTGGTGGATGAAGAAACGCTCAAGAAGATGTTTATCCTGCGCCGTATTCTCAATCCCATGAATTCTATCGATGCTATTGAGTTCCTGGTGGATAAATTAAAACAGATGCCCACCAACAAAGACTTTTTTGACAGTATGAATACCTGATCAGCCCTTTTTGGGCGCACTGATGCGATTGTCTGCGCAATGTTTCACGTGAAACAATTGTGAAATCATTGAAAATTGTTGCAGGATACTTTCCTCCACAAGTATGTAAGTGCTGGAGGAAAGTGTCCTGTTTTGATTTTGGCTTCAAAGAGCAGTTTAGAGGGCAAAATGCCTCCAATAAACGACACCATTTATGCTTTGGCCAGTGCGAGCGGTCGATCTGGCGTTGCGGTGCTGCGAATAAGTGGACCGGCATCCGAAACCGTTATGGAGCAATTAGCCGGTGGGTCTATCGAACCGCGCCAGGCCACACTTCGATTATTGCGCGATCCGACCAGTTTCAATCCCATTGATCGAGCCTTATTATTGTGGTTTCCAGCTCCCAAAAGTTTTACCGGCGAAGATATTGTGGAAATTCATTGTCATGGCAGTCAGGCTGTGGTGGCCAGGCTCTTGTCATTATTGGCAAGTTTTAAAGATTTTCGCTTGGCGGAACCCGGAGAATTTGCGCGTCGAGCCTTTGAACACGGCAAAATGGATTTGACTGCCATTGAGGGATTAGCTGATTTAATCAATGCTGAAACGCAGGGTCAACGACGTCAGGCTTTGCGCCAAAGCGAAGGAGCGCTTGGCAGGCTCTATGAAAAGTGGCGCAAACAGATACTGACAGCTAGTGCGTTGGTGGAAGCCTTAATTGATTTTTCCGATGAAGAGGATATTACGCAAAGTGTTGGGACACAGGTCCAGGAGATCGTTCGTAAATTGCATAGCTCGATAACAGGCCATTTGGAAAGTTCTGGTCGGCGCGGCGAACAGATGCGCGATGGTTTTCGCATGGTTATTGCTGGTGCGCCCAATGTGGGTAAATCGAGCTTGTTGAATGTACTCGCTAAACGAGAGGCCGCCATCGTAACCTCAGAACCAGGTACGACCCGCGATATAATCGAGGTTCATCTGACTATTGGCGGGTTTCCGGTATTGGTGATGGATACAGCTGGTATCAGACAAACAACTGGCGCAGTAGAGCAAGAAGGCATTAAGCGGGCGTTTGAGCGTTTGAGCGATGCGGATCTTGTACTTTGGCTGATAGATTCACAAGAACCAGACGAGGATACTAGTATCCTGACAAACATGCGTGCCACTCAAGGACCGGAACAGGTCTGGAGGATATTGTCCAAGGCTGATTTGCACGAAAATAATAGCAAAATAGCATCAAAAGACTTTGATCTGGCTATCTCCAACAAAACCAACGACGGTATTGCGACATTGATCGAAAAGATCGAGGGCTTGCTGATAACCAATGAAGAACCGCAAACTTCACCACTTATCACCAGAGCACGCCACCGGATAGAAGTTATTGCTGCACAAAAGGCACTTTCAACCTTTATGAACGGTTCTCTCGCTGAAGCTGAGTTACGTGCCGAAGATCTGCGACAGGCCGCCAATGCGCTTGGACGACTGACCGGGCGTATCGATGTGGAAGAACTGCTGGGTAAAATATTTGGTGAGTTCTGCATTGGCAAGTGATAGAGATGTTTCACGTGAAACGAATGTCCTCGCGGACAGCGCTGGGGACTAATCCCCAGACCCCACTTTACGACATATTGGGGTTGCAAGGGGTTGGTGCTCAAACAGCTGCACGCTGCATAGGCGATTAGTTTTCGAATGAGAGTGAGCCAGATATGAAAATGTTTCACGTGAAACATTTTTCATTTCGGCGTAAGTGCGGCGACACAAGATGAATAAATATGATGTCATAGTGATTGGTGGTGGGCATGCGGGCTGTGAGGCTGCAGCTGCAGCTGCGCGCCTTGGTGCCAGCACGGTGCTGGTGACACATAAGGCCGATACTATTGGTGAGATGTCATGCAACCCGGCCATTGGTGGTCTGGGCAAAGGTCATCTGGTACGTGAGATAGATGCCCTTGATGGTTTGATGGGCCATGTAGCCGATGCGGGTGGTATCCAGTTTCGTATCTTGAATAAAAGCAAGGGACCGGCAGTTCAGGGACCGCGAGCCCAGGCAGATCGCAAACTTTATAAAGCGGCCATGCAGACAGCTATTGCTTCGTGTAAGAACCTGACTGTTGTTGAATGTGGTGTGGAAGACCTGTTAGTCGATACCGGCCGTGTGATCGGGGTGGTGCTTGGCGATGGTCACAAACTGTTGGCTGGCGCTGTGGTTTTGACCACTGGTACTTTTTTGCGCGGTCTTATTCATATTGGCGAACAGCGTATCCCAGCAGGCCGGTTTGGCGAACAGCCCTCGATTGCCTTGGCAGATCGTCTTTATGATCTGGGCCTTTCTATGGGCCGCTTGAAAACGGGCACGCCGCCACGTCTCGACGGGCAGACCATTCATTGGGGTGAGCTACAGGAACAGCCAGGTGATAATCCGCCAGTACCGTTTTCGTCTCTGACCGATAAAATAACTAATCCGCAGATCTGCTGCCATATCACCCATACCAATAGCCATACCCACGATATCATCCGCGATAATCTTGATCGTGCGCCGATTTATAGTGGTCAAATCGAAAGTACGGGCCCAAGATACTGTCCAAGTATCGAGGATAAAATTGTCCGCTTCCAGGATAGAACATCTCACCAGATCTTTTTGGAGCCAGAAAGTCTGGACAATAGTGTCATCTATCCAAATGGCATATCCACCAGCCTTCCTGAAGATGTGCAAAAATCCTATGTGCAATCCATTAAGGGATTGGAGGATGCGGTGATCCTGCAGCCGGGTTATGCGATTGAATATGATTATGTCGATGCGCGTGAGTTATATCCAACCTTGGAAAATCGTAAATTGCCCGGATTGTTTTGCGCAGGACAGATCAATGGCACAACGGGATATGAAGAAGCTGCTGGTCAGGGATTGTTGGCGGGGCTCAATGCGGCTCTTCTAGCTGGTGGATCTGGTGCCGATCAGCAATCGCGTGATTTTATCTTGTCGCGCACCGATGCTTATCTGGGAGTGATGGTGGATGATCTTGTGCGCAATGGTATTTCTGAACCTTATCGCATGTTTACTTCACGCGCTGAATATCGATTAAAACTGCGCTCAGATAATGCCGATAGTCGCTTGACCCCCAAAGGCCAAATGATTGGTTGTGTGGGATCAAAGCGCGCTGACTGGTTTGCTGGTCACGAAAAGAAGCTGACGGCTGCTGGAGAAATGCTGAAGGCGCTGGCATTGTCACCCAGCCAGGCGCAAAAAGCCGGCCTTAAACTGAATCAGGATGGGCGCCAGCGTTCAGCCTTCGAGCTTTTGTCATATCCAGATATTACATGGGGTGATCTCGCTAATATCTGGCCACAAATGAATGAAATTGACGATAGTATTCAAAAAGTCGTCGATGTCGATGCGCGTTATGCCGTTTATCTTGATCGACAAGAACGCGATATCAAGAATTATAATAAGGAACAGGCTCTAAAGATTCCTCGGAACTTTGATTTTTCCGCGGTTGGTGGCTTGTCAAATGAGATTACCCAAAAGCTTGAGGCTCATCAGCCTTTGACGCTTGGTCAGGCAACAAAGATTGATGGTATGACGCCAGCAGCCTTGATGATCCTCATTGCCCATATCAAAAAGAGCACTGACAAAAAGATAGCCAGAGTTTAAGCAAGAACGGGTTCAAAAAACATGAAGCAGATAACCGTGATAACGGGGCCACAACAGTTCGCTTCGCTATTCAATGTTTCACGTGAAACATTGGAGCGGTTGGACCTCTATGTTGAGCTGTTGAGAAAATGGCAAAAAGCTGTGAATCTCGTCGCTCCATCGACGATTGATGAGGTTTGGCATCGACATGTTGGTGACAGTGCGCAAATTGTAGATATACTAAGGGAAAGTGATTCGGTCAAAAAGAGTGGGATTTGGCTTGATATGGGCAGTGGGGCTGGTTTCCCCGGTCTTGTCGCTGCCATCATGTTATCGCCAGATTTCGATTATCAATTCCACCTTGTTGAGAGTAATGGTAGAAAATGTGCTTTTTTGTCAGATGTGGTGAGGCATTTGCACTTGCCTGTGGAAATCTGCAATGAACGCGTTGAAGACTATGCCTGCGCCCTGCAAGGCAAGCAGTTTAGTATTATCAGTGCGCGAGCTCTGGCATCGCTTGATGGTTTGCTCACTCTAAGTGAGCCCCTTTTTAGCGATGAGACGGTTGCTTATTTTTTTAAGGGGCGCGAAGTCGCCTCCGAGATTGAGCTGGCCGAACAAAATTGGACGTTTGTGCAAAGGCAGTTAGCAAGTTGTACCAGTACCGATGGATGTATTTTGGAAGTCAAAAACCTGGTGCGTAGAGACGTATAAGTGAGCGGATACTATTGTCTTGTTTAAATTTAGCGCAGGATAGTTCCATCCGCACCTGCAAGACCGGACGTTAGCTCAACAATTATGAATGGAAAGGGATCTTTTCATGTCTGGAACTAATTCTAATTTGTCGGCCCCGCGTATTCTGGCAGTGGCGAACCAAAAGGGCGGGGTCGGTAAAACCACCACCGCTATCAATCTTGGTACGGCTATGGCTGCGATCGGTCAATGTGTCTTGATCATTGATATGGATCCTCAGGGTAATGCCTCAACGGGCCTTGGTATTCATCATGATGATCGTAAAATATCGACATTTGATGTGTTGATGGATCCCAATATTGTCTCGCAATCGCTACTTGCGACCGCTGTGCCTGGTCTGTTGCTGATGCCCTCGACTCTTGATTTGCTGGGAGTTGAAAATGAATTGGCTAACACGCAAGATCGCTCATTTCGATTAAAGCAGGCGATTGAACTGATCAAGAATATCCAGATTAATACGGGCAGCGATACCAAGCCATTTGACTATATCATTATTGATTGTCCACCGAGCTTTAACCTACTGACGATTAATGCAATGGCGGCGGCACAATCTGTATTGGTGCCCGTACAGGCAGAGTTTTTTGCGCTTGAAGGTCTGTCCCAATTGACCAATTCAATCGAGGAGTTTCGCAAACTGCTCAATCCAACGCTGGAGATTATGGGCATTGTATTGACCATGGTTGACGAGCGCACCAAACTATCCAAGACAGTGGCGTCAGAGGTATCATCGGTGTTCGGCGACAAACTTTATAATGCGGTAATCCCGCGCAATGTCAAAGTGTCTGAAGCACCATCCTTTGGTAAACCGGTATTGCTGTATGATCTGCAAGCGTCTGGTAGTCAGGCTTATATTGAGCTGGCGAAAGAAATTCTTCAAAACGAGCGTGGATTGGAGCAGCCTCCAGCGCTGCGTGCAGTAAAGTAACCAATATTAACAAATGGTTAACCAGTATGTTGTCAGAATAAACAAGCGGTAATTAGGGAATGTAACGATGGCAACGTCAGACAATAAATCGAGGCTCGGCAGGGGACTGGCATCTTTAATCGGGGACACCACAGGGATGAACCCGCCGGTTCAACCGGTTACTATTGTCAATAATAATCCGGTTGTCGGCCTGCGCGAAGAAGGCCACAAACTTGTCCCCATCGACACTGTTCATGCCAGCCCCTTCAATCCGCGTAAAACCTTTTCGCCGGTTGAATTGGATGAGCTGGCAAGTTCCATCAAACAACGCGGCATTGTACAGCCATTGATCGTGCGCCCAGCTCCAGATGGCAAAGGCTATGAACTGGTGGCAGGGGAGAGACGTTGGCGAGCAGCGCAACAAGCCGGTGTTCATCAGGTTCCTATTCTTGTTCGCGAACTTGGCGATCAGGAAGTTCTCGAACTGGCGATCATCGAAAATGTTCAGCGCTCCGATCTCAATGCCATTGAAGAAGCTTTTGGTTATCGCGAGCTTGTTGAGCAATTTGGCTATAATCAAGAAGAATTGGCCAAAATCATTGGTAAGAGCCGTTCTCATCTGACCAACACACTACGCCTATTAAAGCTTCCTGATACCGTCCAGATTTTGTTACGCGAAGGCGCCATTAGCGCCGGTCATGGCCGTGCGCTTATTGGTCAC
This sequence comes from Alphaproteobacteria bacterium, assembly GCA_024280475.1. GTDB lineage: Bacteria > Pseudomonadota > Alphaproteobacteria > Rhizobiales > JAKIUO01 > JAKIUO01. The sequence continues at coordinate 36,710 of JAJRQA010000228.1, read as the reverse complement.
TCGGACGCGGAAACACTGGCAAGATTGATCGTTGAAAAAGGCTTGAGCGTGCGCCAGGTTGAAGCGATGGTTCAAGATAAGGCTCAAAAGCCTAGTAATGATGATGATATATTGACTGAATTTGATGCCGATACGCTCGCGGTGCAAAAAGAGTTGGCTGATATGCTGGGCCTGGTTGTCAATATTCGCAAGGGCAACGGTCAAAGCGGCGAAATCAGGGTGAAATACAAAACCCTTGATCAGTTTGACGATCTATATCTTCGATTGACCAAGAAATATTCAAACTGATCAAGGGTGATTTGTTAGCAAAAGACATGTTATCGGGAAAGTTCTCTCGACCTTTCACGCTGAGTGGAGCCAATTTTCTGACAAATTGAATTGAGCCGATAATCATGTCCGGTAAATCGACAGATTTTGTCTTTTAAATTTGGATTTTAACGCTTTATACGGTCGCTTATTTTGCGTCCATATTGTCAGGCAATCCGAGCAAAATATTGATATTCATACCCCTGGAGCTCTTAGCGGCTGCTCGACATTTTCGATAAAATCAAGATCATGCGTTCTGTCGACATACGCTCGAAGGCGGATTGCAAGCGCGTACGAGCTACAGTTTCCTGCACGAGATGAATGGCTTTTTTCAACACTGGCAGTTTCAATTTCATAACTTGCTGCACCATGGCATCGCGTTGCTTAAAGTGAACCGGGGGCCGCAAAGCATTGATCGCATCATTTGCTTGACGGCCGCTTTCCATTAATGCGCGTAATTTGTAAAGACGCGAGAGATGGCGGCCAAGAAGGGTGGTGAGGCCTGCATTTGTTAAACCTGATGCCAGCAAGCGATCAAGCTTTGACAAGGCGGCAGTGCCTTGTCCGGTCATTATGAGTGTGATCAACTGATCGTAGGCGAGCTGTGAGCTGTCGCCAATAATCCGCTCAATATCCTCAATTTCGATTTGCGGTTTGTCATGAGCGTAAAGGGCCAGTTTTATAAGTTCCTGGCGTGATATACCGCGATCTGATCCAAGGCTGGCGGTCAGTAAATTACGCGCCTGCGATGATATATTGGTACCCTTGTCTGTCAATTCTTCCTGGATCAATCCGGTAATATCGCGGGCTTCATCCGGAAAGCAGGGGATGGCAGCAGCGACTTTAGATTTTTCAAACAGCTTGCGCATGGCGGAAGATGGTTTGAGATTTCCAGCTTCCAGAATGATTAGATTTTGTGGTTCAAGGGCGATCAGCTCGCCAATCAGCTCTGGCTTGATGCGATTGCTTAGCATCAGACGGATAACAGAAAAGCCGCCAAACATCGAGACAGAACGCACTTCTATAGCCACAATATCGGGATTGTCAGCAATAGTGCGGTCATCTATTTGAATCACTTCGCCGCCATCGCCGTGTTTTGCAGACCATTTTTTGGCTAATATGGCAGCGTTTTCACTGATACGACCTTCATCCGTGCCATAGAACAAGTAGGCATGCATGCCTTTTTGGGGACTATTGATAATCTTGTCAGATTGGTGGGATTTGATCGCGACCATAAATCCTGAACCTAGCGATTACTGGAAATATAGGCCGCTAATCTGGTTGTGATATCTTTTGCAATATCTTTTGCAGCGCGGTTTTTTGCATCACGTTCGGCGCGGATATTGGAATAGGTAGATTTATGCTTGTCGAAGGCGGCGCGGGCGTGACTACGACCTTTCGTCAATTCTGTTTTTCCGTCGATATCGCGCAGTGTAAATGTCACGTCAAGTGAATAGATCTTGCCTGCTGCATCATCTGTTCTTTTAAACAAAACGCCCAATACAGATTCCCGGTAGACAATTTCAAGCTTGTATTTAGGCTGGCTAGGATGATTGCCGCCGGTGAACAAGAAGATAAGCTCATTGCGTATTTTTTGGCCGACACGTCCGGGTAGGTTATTGATTTCAATGGAGGAAAGCTCAGTGACAGTCTGGGATCCCATGCTGGTTTCACCATACATAGGACGACAAGCACCCAGTAACAGGGCAAATATGAGAAATGCGCCTATTGTTTTGAGTTTGTTCAAAGTGCTCACTATGGCATTCTGCTTTCCGGCCATAAAACCCATTCCCCAAAAGTCAAAACGGTGAGGGGAGACCCCTTGCCGTTGATCTTTTTTCTATATCATCTTCGACCCAGCCAGCTTAAGCACTGATCGTTTGTCCTGAAATCATCGCATGTCATATGACAATATTAACGATCCTTTGTGGAACAATGATGACTTTTCTTACCTTTTTGTCCCCAATCGATCGTTTGACATTTTCCAATTCGAGGGCCGCTTTTTCAATGACGTCATTGGCCGCACCAATTGGAATGGTCAATTCATCCCTGCGCTTACCGTTTACTTGTACGGCAATCTTGATCGTTTCGTCAATGAGAAGGGCCTCAATTGGGGTCGGCCAGGGCGAATCAACCAGCAGAGTGTTGTATTGCAGCCGCGCCCAGCAATCCTCTGCCAGGTGGGGCATCATGGGCCCAAACATCTGAGTGAGGAAGGTAAAGGCCTCGCGAAGGGCAAAAGCTTCACCTTCATTGCTGCGATCAAAGCTCTTGAGCGCTGTCGTAATATGGTTGGTAAACTCGTATATTTGCGCGACAGCACGATTGAAACGAAGGCTCTCAATGTCGGTGCCAACGGCTTGCAGGGCTTTATGAGCGTTGCGGCGTAATTCAACAGCTTTTTTGCTAATTTCAGGCGGTTCGAGAGCATTATGGTCGGCCATGAGTTCGAGGCCATCATCGACAAGACGCGATATCCGATGAACAAAGCGCCAAGCTCCCTCGGCCCCAGCATCGGTCCAGATGACATCGCGCTCGGGAGGGCTATCAGACAGCATGAACCAGCGTGCGGTATCTGCGCCGTAATGGGTGATAATATCGTCAGGGTCGACGACATTATGCTTTGATTTCGACATTTTCTCGATGGAGCCGATGGTCACCGGTTCCCCCGTCTTGTCGTGGACAGCCTTGCGCTCATTGCCATCTCCCTCAATGCGTACATCTACCGGGGCCAGCCAGGCGCCGTCTTTATCTTGATAAGTCTCGTGATTGACCATGCCTTGTGTAAACAAGCCAGCAAAAGGTTCACTAATACCAAGATGCCCTGTCTCGCACATGGCTCTGGCAAAAAAGCGTGAATATAACAGATGCAAGATGGCATGTTCAACGCCGCCAATATATTGATCCACTGGCAGCCATTTATCAACGGCTTCGCGTTCTACGGGCACATCTGCTTTGGGTGAGCAAAAACGTGCATAATACCAGGAGCTATCAACAAAGGTGTCCATGGTGTCGGTTTCGCGCACAGCATCTGCTCCACATGAGGGACATGCAACATTTTTCCAGGTGGGATGGTGATCAAGGGGATTACCCGGCTTGTCAAAACTAACATCGTCCGGCAGCTTGACCGGCAGGTCTTTGGTCGGAACCGGCACGATATCGCATTTTTTGCAATGAATGATAGGAATAGGGCAGCCCCAATAACGCTGGCGAGAAATCCCCCAGTCGCGCAAACGATATTGTGTCTGGCGATCTGCGCGGCCGGTTTCATCCAGCTTATCGATAACCGCTTTTTTCGCATCCTCAACGCTCTTACCATTAAGAAATCGCGAATTGGCCAGCTTGCCGGGACCCGTATAGGCCTCATCTTCGATCTGGAATGTTTTAACATCCTCGTTGGACGGTACGACAACTGGCGTGACATCCAGGTCATATTTGCGGGCGAAATCCAAATCGCGCTGGTCATGAGCGGGGCAGCCAAAAATAGCGCCGGTGCCATAGTCCATGAGAATAAAATTGGCGACATAAACGGGAATTTGCCAGCTATCATCAAGTGGGTGCGTGACAGTAAGGCCGGTATCAAAGCCCCGTTTTTCGGCGGTATCGATTTCTTCCTGGGTGTTACCGGCACGCTCGCACTCTTTGACGAAGGTTTTGAGTTCGAGGTTGGTTTTGGCTAGTTCAAGGGCCAGTGGATGACCGGGGGAGAGGCCGCAAAAACTCGCGCCAAACAATGTGTCGGGGCGGGTTGTGAAAACTTCGATCTGCGAAAATCCATCCGGGCGATTTTTTTCATCAAGCGCGAAGCGCACAAGAGCACCTTCACTTTTACCGATCCAGTTTTTCTGCATGACCCGCACTTTTTCTGGCCAGCGATCCAGTGTATCGAGGCTGGCTTGCAAGTCGTCGGCAAATTGCGTGATGCGGAAAAACCATTGCGTTAACTCGCGCTGTTCCACAACTGCGCCCGAACGCCAGCCCTTGCCATCGATCACTTGTTCATTGGCAAGCACCGTATTATCCACGGGGTCCCAATTGACTTTGCTAGAGCGCCGATAGGCCAGATCTTTTTTGAGAAAATCCAGAAACAGTGTTTGTTGCTGATGATAATAAGCGACATCGCATGTGGCGAATTCGCGGTCCCAATCAAGAGAAAGTCCAAGCATTTTTAGCTGTGAGCGCATGGCGGCAATATTTTGATACGTCCAAACACCTGGATGTACCTTTCGTTGCATGGCAGCGTTTTCGGCCGGCATGCCAAATGCGTCCCAACCCATGGGATGCAGTACATTAAAGCCCTTGGCTCGCTTGAAACGCGCCACCACATCGCCCATCGCGTAATTACGTACATGGCCCATATGAATACGGCCAGAAGGGTAGGGGAACATCTCAAGCACATAATATTTTGGCCGGGCGTCCTCATTGGCAGTCTTGAAGGTTTTTTGGTCTTTCCAGACTTTTTGCCAATGCTTTTCGCGTACCGGTGCGTTATAGCGCTCGTTCGCCATGTTGTTCGTTTCCTGTTGTTTTTTATCTGTGGGCCATCAAGGACAAAAAAGCCTTGCCGGTCAAGAGAGAGGAGGGCAAAAAGAAACAAGAAATCGCCTATGCGGCGAGCAGAAAAGGGCGAGCTCCTTTCATCCCCATATTAAGTGATGGGGTTTGGGGACTTGTCCCCAATGCCGTCTGCAAAGACATGAAGGGGTATCAAATGAGCCACGGACTTGAAAATGTAAAAGAACAGATGGGTTTGGCTTGCAAGGAAGCTGGTCGCTTGCGCGGCGAAGTCGAGCTGATTGCCGTTAGCAAGCGATTTGATCGCGGCGCAATTATGCCTGTGCTTGAGGCTGGTCATCGTTTGTTTGGCGAAAACCGTGTGCAAGAAGCGCAGGGGAAATGGCCCTCGTTGCGGGACAAATATAGCGATATTGAATTGCATTTGATCGGTCCCTTGCAATCCAACAAGGCGGGGGATGCGGTGGCCTTGTTTGATGTCATTCATACGGTGGACAGCGAAAAAATAGCACGGGCGCTGAAAAAAGAGATCGACAAGCAAGGCAAGCAGATGGAATTGCTTATCCAGGTCAATACCGGACAGGAGCCTCAAAAAGCTGGCATTGATCCTTTGGAGACAAAAGAGTTTGTCAGCTTTTGCCAAAACGAGTTGGGATTGACGATCGCGGGGCTTATGTGCATCCCGCCAGTCGACGAGGAAGCAGCTTTGCATTTTGCGCTGCTGAAAAAAATCGCCGACGAGCTGGGTCTTAAAAAGACATCCATGGGCATGAGCGCGGATTTTGACACTGCGATTGCCTTGGGCGCTACATATATACGGGTCGGGTCGGCGATTTTTGGAGCGCGAAAATAATGACCTCGTCGGTCAGGCAGCTTTGCAGCTGGCACCAAGGGATGATCCCTTGGAACCCAATTTTAAAATATTGGGGTTTGGGGGCTAGTCCCCAACGCCGTCCGCGCAGGATGCCCGACCGGCAAGGTCATTAGACAAGCCAGCCGATAAAAATATAGCGTGCCGCTTTGCCGATGGTGACAAGAACGAGAAAGGGCGCGAGGCGCACCGATAGGATGCCTGCTATAAAAGTCAGGGGGTCGCCGATGATCGGAACCCATGCCAGTAGCAAAGACCATAATCCGTATTTTTGAAAACGGTTGGAGGCCTTGTCTAATTGGTTCTGGCTGAACGGAAAGAATTTTTTGTCGCGCCAGTGAAGCAGATATCCGCCTAAAAACCAATTGACCAATGCTCCCAGAACATTGCCTAGCGTGGCGATAAAAACCAAAGCTGGCGTCGAGACCTCACCAGTTTTTAGTGCCGCCACCAGCATGATTTCCGATGAAAACGGTAAAATGGTTGCGGCCAGAAACGCACCAAAAAATAGCGAGAGCAGGGTGGTCATGGGTGCTTGCGTCTATGCCGATTCCACTATTTTTATCGGGGTGACTTCGCGGGCCAAAAAGCTGTTGGAGTCCGCCATATCATAGGCCTTCATGAAAAACGGCAAGGCGTCTCCGGCCAATATTGCGCCAGGCAGGATGCGAGGGAAAAGATCGGCGAGAGATTCCACCTTGTCGCGGGCTGTGCGTACTGCAAAATGATCGCGGGTAAATTGCGTGGGATGTTCCAGCCCGGCAGAGGCTACCAGTTCAGCCAGCGCTTTGACGGTGGCTTTTTGATAATTGGCGACCCGTTTGGATTTGCGTTCCACCACTATGGCGCGTGCGCGGCTGGCGTTTTGAGTGGCAACGCCAACAGGACACTCATCCGTATGGCAATGTTGCGATTGAATACAGCCAAGCGCAAACATGAAGGCGCGCGCCGAATTACACCAGTCTGCGCCAAGCGCCATGGCGCGGGCCATATCGAAACCAGAAGCGATTTTTCCGCTGGTGCCCAGCTTGATATGATCGCGCAGATCAAGGCCGATCAGCATATTATGCACATAGGATAGCCCCTCACGCATGGGCATGCCCATATGGTCGGTAAATTCCAGCGGCGCTGCTCCGGTGCCGCCTTCAGCTCCATCGATGACGATAAAATCGGGGGTCACACCGGTTTCAATCATTGCTTTGCAAATGGCCGCAAATTCCCAAGGGTGGCCAATACATAATTTGAAACCGATTGGTTTGCCTTTGCTAAGGGTCCGTAATTCGGCAATAAATTCTATAAGTTCGAGAGGCGTTGAAAAAGCCGAGTGGTAAGCGGGAGAAACACAGTCCCGGTCGCGCGAAATGCCTCTGGCTTCGGCGATTTCTGCGGTTATCTTGGCTTTTGGCAGGACGCCGCCATGTCCGGGTTTGGCCCCTTGCGACAGTTTGATTTCGATCATTTTGACCTGATCGAGCGCGGCGGTTTTTATGAAGCGATCACGCGAGAATTTGCCATCGCCATCATTGCAGCCAAAATAGCCTGAACCGATCTCCCAGATTAGATCGCCGCCATATTTTTCGTGATATTTGCTAACGCCGCCTTCGCCGGTATCATGGGCAAAGCAGCCAAGCTTGGCACCTTCATTGAGGGCCATGATGGCATTGGCGCTTAATGATCCAAAGCTCATGGCGGAAATATTGAGGATTGACGAGCTGTAGGGTTGTTTGCAGTAAGGCCCGCCAATGGTGACGCGAAAAGGTTTGCTGGCCACCGGCTTTGGCGCCATCGAATGGTTGAGCCATTCATAGCCTTCTTTATAGACATCATATTGAGTGCCAAAGGGGCGCTTATCGAGCTGGTTTTTGGCGCGTTGATAGACAATTGATCTCTTGTCGCGGCTAAAGGGGGTTCCTTCCTTGTCGCCTTCGATAAAATATTGCCTGATTTCGGGCCTGATATCTTCAAGCAAAAAGCGCAGATGAGCGGCGATGGGATAATTGCGCAAAATACTGCGACCGGTTTGCGTATAGTCTTGCAGTCCGAGCAGGCTGAGCGCGAGGGTCATAAGGGCTGGAATTCCTAATATATATTTCCAGTCCGGGTAAATAAAAGCTAGTCCAAACAACAAGATCGTTAGTGAAACAGACAGTGTCCAGACAATATATTGGCGTTTTAACGGGTGTAAAAGGTAAGACATATCTGATCGCCCCAATCGATTGTTGCAATATTTAGCTAAACCCATAGCAGTACATCTATCTTTAACAATTACTTAACATTGGTAAACAAGTAATTTTTTAATTCTTGTCTTCTGGCAAAGTGGGGAGGGGGGATATTTCGATACCATCTTCCACTAACTCATCGACTTCTTCTGATGTGGCCTCGCCATAAATATTGTGAGGTTCGACTTCTTCGAAGTGAATTTTGCGGGCTTCAGAGGCGAATTTATCACCGACATTATCGGCATTTTGTTCGATGTGATTGCGGATTTTACGAGCCAGTTCCACAGCTTCTGCCTGTAGGTTTTGTAGCTCGATATCTTTGTTTTTGGCGATGGAGGGATTGCTTGTTGGGCGTTTGTTGGTACGAGTGCCGCTGATTTGCGGGCTCATTGGTGCTTTGCGGATTTTTTGCGAGCTGCAGTGAGGACATTCGATGAGTTTGGCATGTTGCAGTTTGTCAAAAGCAGCTGAATGATCGAACCAGCTTTCAAACGCGTGATCTTGATCGCATAAAAGAGCGTAACGGATCATTTTATGCCCTTTCGATCAGAACCGGGGGAGGGGGTGTCTGTTGCAAAGGGGCGATCATGAGTGAGTGCCGGAATAGCAGTGCGGGCATTGGCAACTTTCGAGAGATCAATATCGGCGACGATGACTTGTGGTTTCATGCCGCTTGCCTGCGCGATCACTTCTCCCCACGGTGAAACAATGAGGCTGTGACCATAGGTGGAGCGGCCATTTTCATGAGTGCCACCTTGCGCTGCTGCCAAAATGAAGCAACCCGTTTCAATGGCTCTGGCCCGTAGCAAAATATGCCAATGGGCTTGGCCGGTCTGCTTTGTAAAAGCGGCTGGAACGCCAATCAATTGCGCACCAGCTTTCGCCAGGCTGCGGTAAAGCGCGGCAAAGCGCAGATCATAACAGATGGAAAAACCCAGTTTTGGTGCGGGCGTCAGACCAACGGGGAGGTCAGCTATAACGCTTTTCTGGCCGGGGATATAATGTTTTGATTCGCGGTAGCTTTCGCCTCCCACAAGATCCACATCAAACATATGGATTTTATCGTAATGGGCGAGGAGTTCGCCGCTTGGAGAGATCAGGCAAGAGCGATTGACCAGCCGGTCTTGTTGATCAAGGCGAATGGCGAGCGAGCCGATATGCAGACAAACGTGCAGCTCGCGGGCCAGGTTTTGAAACATTGCAAGGATTGAACTGTCGTTAAAAAACTGGGCTTCTCGCTGGGTAACCTTGGGGTCCAGTTCCAGCAGAGCGGTATTTTCGGGTGTCTGGATATAGACGGCCCCGTGAGCGGCTGCTTCACGGATCAGCCGGTCTGCTTCATTGAGATTGTCCAAGATTTCGCGGCCCGAACACATTTGTACCAGGCCAGCGCGAAAAGACTGTTGCTGGGTGTCTATCATTTTGTAAGTCGGGCCAGGTCGGAGCGTTCCTAGGCTCTGCCAGACATGAAATCGCTTTCGGCTTCTTCAATCAAGAAGCGGGCAACATCATGAGGGGTGCTGAGATTTGGATTGGTCATGCCGGAGCTGACGCGCGCAATATCTTGTTCGGTGATGCCATATTGCGCAAAGATGGCACTATTGTCGCTGCTGCCGATTTTACCGACAAGAATGACGGCGGCACTGCGCAGGGCATCCTGGCGCTCGCCATAGCGGTGAATCATATGTTCCATCTGGCGTTTTTGGAAATCTGTGGCGGCATCTTTCATCTCGTTTTTGAGATTTTGGATCAGCTCTTTGGTATCTTTATATTCGTTAAGGCCGGTCACGGTCAGCGCGCGCTCGGCAACCTCTTTTGCTTCATCGGCACCCGGTGTCAGGAGTTTTGACAGTGTTTTTAAAACCATTAGTTTTTACCTTTTGATTATTGATTTTTCATCTGTTCAGACGGGGTCCCACACACTCATATTAGCGAAATACTATACAAACAATCAAGCTTATATTGTATTTGCATGAAGATATTCGAATGATAAATATCTATGATATTGAATATAATTGAAAAAGCACTATTGCGCAAGCAGGGGTTCGAGTTCATCAAGGGCGTCGAGTTCGGACAGATCATCAAATCCGCCGATATGGCGCTCGCCTATGAATATTTGAGGGACTGTTCGCTGGCCATTGGATCTTTCGAACATCTCTTGGCGCGTGCTTGCATCTGATGCATTTATTTCTGTAAAGGCGGCGCCTTTTTTCTTCAACATTCTTTTGGCGGCGATGCAATAAGGGCATAACGGCGTTGTATAAACGATAATCTTCGGCATTAGGGATCCCATAATATTGGTGAATGAGCTGATAGTATACCAGGCCACAGAACTAATGACTCTTGACATGGTTCATAGCGGCCCATCGGGCAGGCGCGGTGCGCAGTTCGATACTGGTATCTTGCAAGCGCCGCAACGCACCTGATGGGCCGCTATGAACCACCCTGCGGGCCGGTCGCTTTTGCCTTGCAGCACCAGATCGCTCCGCTAAGGGTACACGTACCATGTCGCGTCGCGCTCCAGCCCTGCAAAGCAAAAGCGATCCGGTGGCAAGGGTCACTAGTTTTGTGGTCTGGTATTAAGCTTGTAGCAGGTCTTGCTTGCCGCTTCAACGCCACCCCAAAACAGCTTTTTTAAAGTTCGCCAGCCTGATGACCGGCCTGCGCCAGCACCAGCACATCGACCCGTGCAGCGCCAGCTTTTTTGAGGGTGCGGGTGCAGGCGTCTACCGTTGAACCGGTGGTCAGTACATCATCGATCAGCAAGATGTTTTTGCGATTGATTTGCGCACTTTTATTGGCTGACAGGGTGAAGGCACCCGTGACATTGGCGCGCCGGGCGCGCTCCGACAGGCCGACTTGAGACCTCGTGGCGCGGTGACGTTTGAGCGCCAGCGCATCCACTGGTATGCCGGTCAGCCGGTTGAGTTCATGGCTCAACAATGCTGATTGATTGAAACGGCGCTGCCACAGGCGGCCTCGATATAATGGTACTGGCACAATGAGATCGGTGTCCTCCAGCAACTCACGCCCCGCCACCACCAGCCAGCGCCCAAACAGTCCCAAACCTTCGCGCCGGTCACTATATTTAAGCCCGTGAATGAGTGCGCGCAAAACATCATTGAACAGGGCCACGGCGCGGGCGCGATCATAGTCGGGTGGGTGAGCCAGAGCCTGCGCGCTAAACTGTTTTTGTCTGTTTTTACCAGGACCAGGGGCAAGAGGTTCGCTATCATAGGGCAGGGGCATGCCCAAAGCAGCACACAAGGGATGGGTGATGAAATGGATTTTTTGCCAGCACGGCGTGCATAAGTGACCATGTGCTTCAATCGGTTTGTGGCAGTGGATGCAAACCGGCGGCAGGACAAAGTCGAGCAGGTGTGACAGCACTCCTCGTTTGCCACTGGTGTGCATACGGGCATTGATTTGCGCTTCAAGGGTTTGTTTTTGCTTGGTTGGACACATGCTGTAATGATAGATCACTTTGCAGCTAAGGGCCTATTGAATATCAGAGTATAGCGTTGGCGGGAGTGATTTTTTGCGTTGGGGAGTGATGCAAAAAAGAAGGACTAGCAGGTTAATTCAAGGCTTTTGCATTGCCTCCAGCGCAAAAAAGCGCCCCGTCCTTCGGATTGGGCTGGGTAGGTCTATTTTCTAGCCATTCGTCGTCGAATATACACGTATGTCCTTCCTCCTCATCACAAAAAATGAGCCAACCCAGCCCAACCAACGCTATACTCTGATATTCAATAGGTCCTACGCATTATTTGAAAGAAACCACCTATGCCTGATGGCCCTCAAAAACTGTTTGATCGTGAGTTGCTGCGTCAGCGCCGCGAACGTATTAGCGCAACGCTTTGCGACTATGATTTTCTGCTGCAACGAGCCGCTATTGAACTTGATGAACGCCTCGATCTGGTGCTGCGTGATTTTCCAATGGCGCTTGATCTTGGTGCCGGCAATGGCGCGATGGCTTTGAAACTTTTGGCACGAACTGACGTGGGGCACGTGCTGGCCGGGGATCACAGCCTGGATCTGATGCGCGGCCTGGTGGGCGTTGAGCGCCTCATTTGTGATGAAGAAAAACTGCCCTTTGGCGAAGCCTCCCTCAATCTCGTGACCTCGATTTTGTCTTTACATTTTGTCAATGATTTGCCCGGCGCGCTCATTCAGATCAGACGGGCCTTGAAACCCGACGGCTTGTTTATGGCGGCCATTCCAGGTGGTCAGACCTTGATTGAATTGCGCACCGCTTTCATGCTGGCCGAAGAAGAAATACTGTCAGGGGTGAGCCCGCGCGTGGCCCCGATGGCGGATGTGAAAGATTATGGCGGGCTCTTGCAACGGGCCGGGTTTGCCCTGCCAGTGGTTGATAGCGACCTTGTCACTGTTACTTATGAAAGCCCGTTAAAATTGATGCATGAACTGCGCATGATGGGGGCCGGGAATGTGCTTTGGGGCCGGCTGAAAAAACCGTTGTCGCGCCCATTGCTGCAACGGGTTGTGGAGATCTATGAGCGCGATTTTTCGACAGATAAGCGCATAAATGCAACCTTCGAAATTATCTATTTGTCAGGCTGGTCACCCCATGAAAGTCAGCAACAACCTCTCGCGCCAGGGTCCGCGCAGACCTCGTTAGCCGGCGCTCTTGGCGCTTGTGCTTTACCGGATCGGGGCGGCGAAAATGATGAGGAATAGAAGGGGAATTTTAACCTTTTGTTTTCTCGTCTGAACAACTGATTAAGCCAATATCAAAAAAATACAATAAAAACAGCCTGTTAAGCTATTATAAATGAATATTCGTGCATACTGATTTAATCAAACGAGTATTGCGTTCCAGGTTTTGGCTGTTTTTTGCGTCTGGTTCCTTGGTGTTTTATTAAAGGCCTTGGATATTGAATGTGTTTATGAGGGGATTGGTCGTCTTGAGGGAGAAGGCCACGCCAACTGGTAAAATTTCCATACTTTGAGGGAAGTTTTGAAATTTTACCTTGTTCATAAAAAGCAAAATACGGGTTCGCATGATTGAACTCTTGTTTGGATGAAGCGGAGCGCTTGCAAGCCCTTCGTTCATCTCGTTTGCTTTTAGTGCTCATTTTCAACTTTCACCCAGACATGTGCACATCGCTTGCGCGCTTTGTGCATTGATCAGCCTTGTTGCAATTGCTTGAGGGAGCAATAAGGTATGCACGGGTCTTTTGAAAATCGCAGTGGTGGATCGAATGAGGATCGCCAGCCGAACGAGCATGATTTGGGAGCGGCGGGCAAGATGGCCCGTGCCTTCATCCATTCGCCGCTATCGCCATTATTGTTTGTGGCGTGTTTGTTCATGGGCGTATTGGGTCTGATGTTCACACCAAGGCAGGAAGATCCGCAAATCTCTGTCCCTATGGTGGATATTTTTGTTTCCTATGCTGGTGCATCGGCGCGCCAGGTTGCCTCGCTGGCCATTGATCCGCTTGAGCGCATGATGAGCGAAATGCCCGGTGTCAAACATGTTTATTCCGCCTCGCAGCGCGGGCAGGGCATGGTAACGGTGCAGTTCGAAGTTGGCGAGCAGATGGAGCCATCTTTGATCAAGCTTTATGACAAGCTGCAATCCAATATGGATCAAATGCCGCCTGGCGTTGGCAAACCGCTGGTCAAACCAAAAGGCGCTGATGATGTGCCTGTTGTGACCCTGACGCTGTGGTCCAAATCACTTGATGATGCAAGTTTGCGTCTTGTTGCCCTTGAAGTACGCCAGCGTCTCAAAGAGGTTCCTGACACGGCCAACAGCTTCATTGTTGGTGGCCGTACAGAGCAGATGCGTATCGAGGTTTATCCTGAGCGTCTGGCCGGGTTTGGCATTTCAATGGGTCAGATCGCCGAAGCCGTGCAAAGTGCCAATGTCAACAAAGGCATTGGCTTTGGAGAAAGTGGCAGCTCCAGTTTTTCTGTCTATTCAGGCAGTTTTCTAAAAAGTGTCGGGGATCTCGAAAACCTGATCATTGGGGTGCGCAAAGGCAGCCCTATTTACCTGCGCGATGTGGCAAAGCTTACCCAAGGCCCGGGCGAAGCGGCCAATGTGGTCGAATATTATACTGGTCCATCTGCAGCTAAAGCGGGTCTCATTGAAACGGGTGGATCACCTGCCGTGACCATTGCCATTGCCAAAAAAGCTGGCAGCAATGGTGTGACGGTGGCGCGAAATATTCTGACCCGCGTTGAAGAGCTTAAAGGCTCCGTTATTCCCGACAATCTGCAAGTGGCGGTGACCCGCGATTATGGCGCAAGTGCCGGCGAAAAAGTCGATGGTCTGATCATCAAGCTATTCGTTGCCACCGGTGCGGTTGTGGTACTTATTTTCATGGCGCTTGGCTTTATCTGGCAGCCAGCTCTCGTTGTGGCACTGGTTATTCCCGTGGTTATTTTGATCACGGTTTTTTCCGCCTACATACTTGGCTATACAATTGACCGTGTTTCCCTGTTTGCCCTGATATTTTCAATTGGCATATTGGTTGATGACGCGATTGTGGTGGTTGAAAATATTTATCGACGCTGGCTGATGAAAGGCGAGGTGGATACCGACACGACGATTGATGCGGTTGCAGAAGTTGGCAATCCAACCATTCTGGCGACCTTCACGGTGATTGCCGCTTTGTTGCCGATGGGATTTGTCTCGGGCATGATGGGTCCTTATATGGCGCCCATTCCAGCCCTTGGCTCCGTGGCCATGCTGTTTTCCTTGTTCGCGGCGTTTTTGTTTACGCCCTGGCTGGTCATGCGTATTCGCCCCAATATGGAAAAATTGCGCGTCATGGAAGCCCGTGAGCACAAGCAAACGGTGTGGTTCGGGCGCATCTTTGGGCGCTTGCTGTCGCCATTGCTCGATAGTCCGCGCAAGGCCCGTATTTTCCGGTTGTCCATGTGGGCGGTATTCTTTTTGGCCTGCTCGATGTTTTACACCCAGCAAGTCACTGTTAAAATGTTGCCACTCGACAACAAGCCCGAGTTCAACGTGATCGTTAACATGCCCGATGGCAGCTCGCTGCCAAGCACCGCAAATGCCCTGATGTCGTTGACGCAAAAAGTGTTGAGCGTTGAAGAAGTAACGGCGGTGCAGACTTATTCTGGTACGGCCAGCCCGTTTAACTTTAATGGTCTCGTACGTCATACCTATCTGCGCCAAAAACCCTGGCAGGGCGATATCCAGATCCAGCTGCTGCACAAAAACAAACGTGCGCGTACCAGTCATGAAATCGCCGTCGAGGTCCGTGCTCTGTTGACACCAATGGCCAATAAACTCAATGCCAGTATTCAAGTGGTTGAGATGCCGCCTGGACCTCCTGTGCTGCAAACCATGGTGGCCGAGATTTATGGACCTGACGCGGACACGCGCCGCCAGGTGGCACGCGACATGACCGCCATGTTCAAAAAAGCTGGTACCATTGTTGACGTCGATAATTATCTTGATGAGCCGTATGAAAACTGGACTTTTGAAGTTGACCGGCGCCGCGCTCGCCAGCACGGTATTTCGGCGCGCGATATTACGGAGCAATTATCCATGGCTATGGGCGGGTTCCGCCTTGGCGATCTCAAGGTTGGGCATGAGCTGGAAGCAAAATATATTGTTTTGCAAGCCCCTTTATCAGTACGCACCAATATGAGCCAGTTGTTGCAACTGCCGATTGCCTCCAAAACCGGCAAACTGGTGCCACTCAACGCGCTTGGCAGTTTTAAGCGCCAAGCCACCGACCCAACAATATTTCACAAGGATTTGCGGGCCGTTGAATATGTCACCGGAGAAGTCGCTGGCCGTCTGGCCGCACCGGTCTATGGCATGATCGAGGTTAGCAATCTGCTTGAAGATTATAAAACCCCCGATGGTGTGACCCTTTCTGGTGAGTTGTGGGGCGGGGCGCCTGATAACGCAAATTCCAGCTTTGCCTGGGGCGGCGAATGGACTGTGACGTTTGAAACGTTCCGCGATATGGGCGCAGCCTTCATGGTGGCAATGGTGCTGATTTATATGCTGGTGGTTTGGGAGTTCGGTAATTTCCGCACCCCTGCTATTATCATGGCACCGATTCCCCTGACGCTGATCGGCATTATTCCGGGTCACTGGTTGCTGGGGGCCGAATTTACCGCGACCTCAATGATTGGCTGGATTGCATTGGCCGGGATCATTGTACGAAATTCCATATTGCTGGTGGACTTTACCGAAAAATCCATCGAGCAGGGGATGGATCGCCGCGAAGCCGTTATGGCTGCCGTGGTGGCGCGTGCCCGGCCAATCCTGATCACTGCGTTTGCGCTGGTTGCCGGCTCCAGTGTGATCATTACCGATCCGATCTTTAACGGTATGGCGATCTCCTTGATGTTTGGGGTTGTGGTGGCAACGGGCCTGACATTGTTTGTCATTCCCATGGCGTGTGCCCGTGATAGCGCATTGGTGAAAGAACCAGTTGCGCAACAAGATGAGGAACAAGAACTGGAAGAAGCGCAGGAATTGGCACAGCAGCGTCCAGCAGTCTGGGCGCGTCTGAAAATGCCGGCTGGATCGCCGGTGCCAGATTTTGTTGCTGGACTGCCGCTCACAGCGTCGCGCCGCCAATTGCAAATTTCAACGCTCAAAAGCATGCGTTTCTGGCAAAGGCATATCGCTACTGGCAGTTTGCTCGAACAGACATTACACAGTCTGCTGGTCGGTCTGAAAAACCTGTTCTATCTTTTGGTGGTTGCCGGGACCGATATGGTTTCGCGCGTGCAGGCTGCTAAAGACAATAGGGTGCAAGTGGCTGGAGAAAGTGCACCAGCGGTTGATATTGTTGAAGAAGAAGATCAGCAACCGGTGGTCTTGACTATGGGTACCGCTGGTGATGATCTTAAAAAGATCAAGGGCATCGGTCCGATGATTGAGCGCTTGCTCAATCAGAACGGCATTTTCACCTTCGCGCAGATTGTCTCCTTGAGTGATCATGAGATCCGTTCGATTGAACTGATTTTGTCAAAAAGCAATAAAGGGGCGATTGGGCGTATCAGCCGTGATGGCTGGGTTGACCAGGCAAGTCGGTTCATGCGCGGCGAATCCTTTGCCGATTCGCTTGCGGATTCTGCAAAAAAACCAGCTGCGAAGCGTCAAGTTGCGAAGCGTACAGAGAGTTATCCACCGGTCGCCAACAAGGGAAATGACAATTTGCAGGAGATCAAAGGCATTGGGCGGGTCATAGAGAAAATATTGATTGAGCAGGGGATCACCCGCTTTGAACAGCTTGCCAGCCTGACACCTCGTGATATCGATCTTATTGGCGCTGAACTTGACAAGAAACCACGCCTTGGGCGGGCTCGAATAGCGCGTGATAACTGGGTTTCTCAGGCACAAGCCAAAATATCTGACCAGCTCGAACTGGTATAGTTATCGGGACAAATTTTCGTCAAACTGTAGCGTTACAACTTATGCGACAAAAATACACTGGACTAATATTCGAATATTCGTATATACATGCGGTTCCAGGGTTGAAGCCTAACAGGTCAGGCCCATATCGAGTGGGAGATGCAGCTTTACATTCTTGGCGGAGTCGTTAAGCTTTAGGCAGTCTTTGACTGTTAGTATCTCGTAAAGTTGATTTCTTGTTTTGTTGTGCATGTCGCATAAGAAGTTCTTCGGGGTAGTAGTGATGAAAGATATTCGTGTAGTTTCGCTGGCAGTATTTGCCGCAAGCTTCTTGATCGGTTTTTTGATCTTTGAAGCTGATAAAGCGCATGTAAGTGGCAAACATCAAAATTTGCAGCTATCCATGACGCCGCTTTTTACATCAAATAGCAGCATTAAATAAATCAGGTCGCGATTAGCGCGCCCTGAACGTCGAGGTCCAACGGCTCATGAACTGGTGCAACCAGTTTTGCTGTGCCACCCCATATTTTTGATGGTCTGCCAACAGGCGCTCCGCAATGTGAGCGCCTTTTTTTGTCAGCATATGAGAAGCCTCGGATGACCAGCGTTTGATTATGGGCTTGGTGATCTCTGGGTGAAATTGCACTCCGAAAACGTGGTTATTAAAGCAAAAGGCCTGATTTTCAAAACGTTGGCCAGTCGCCAGAGAAACGGCTTCTGTGGGCAGACTAAAACCTTCTTTGTGCCATTGAAAATATTTATCCGCCCAATCGGGTAGAAGCTGCGTTCCAGCGCTCGTTGCTTTGAGCGGATGATAGCCAACTTCTACTAACCCCTTTTTATGTGGTTTAACCTCACCGCCAAGTTGGCGCACCATCAATTGCGCGCCAAGACAAATGCCAAAATAGGGAACCTTTTGTTCCAGGGCGAGGGTCAGCCAGTTAATTTCGCTCTTGATTTCGGGGGTTTCGTCATTGGCGCTCATGGGGCCGCCAAAGACGATAAGGCCAGCATGTTTTTCCAGGGTTTGCGGTAGTTTTTCGCCAAGTGTGGGTCGTTTGATATCAAGTGTATAGCCGTGATTTTCAAGCCATTCACCAACCGCTCCGGCGCATGATTTTTTTTGGTGTAACAATAGCAAAACAGGGTTGCTTGTAGAGCCCTGTTTGGTGGCGTCCGATTTTGATCCCGGTTGCTTTAATGCCTCGGTGAGGGAAGAAGCTGTTTTAAGCATTGTATATGTTCGCGATCTCCATGCTTGCTACAAACCTATTTTGATAACGGGTCCCCACTTTTAGGATTGCTCTTTTCGCAGCCGCACAATTTATTCCTAAAACCGGTCCCCACTTTTAGGATTGTGCTGAATCCGCGCCTTCAAAAACCAGGCCATGAATGGCATCAATAGATCATGGGGAATGATTTTCAAAGCAACGGCGCCTAGTTGGCTTAATATACCAGGGATGATGAGGCATTTACCACACATAAATCCACTATAGCCCATGCGGGCGGCCTTTGCAGCACTGATGCCGGCACCAGACTTGACATAAAGCTCCGAGCGGGCGCCCATGCGGGCGTGAAATTTAGTCTTCACGGGTCCTGGAGCAAGGGCGCTGATTTGCACTCCGGTTCCCCAAGACTCCCATGATAAAGCCTTTGTTAGCGATATGACATAGGCTTTGCTGGCATAGTAAGCTGCTTGATAGGGCCCAGGTAAAAGCCCCCCCATGGAGGCAATATTTAAAATACCCCCATCGCCTCGCTCAAGCATATCTGGCAGGAATTGTCGTGAAAGATCGGTCAGGGCGCGTACATTCAGGTCAACCAGATTACGGATTGTTGCTTCATCATGCTTGGCAAAGTCGCCTGCCAGTCCAAACCCGGCATTATTGACGAGATATTGGCAATAGTAGTTTTTGTGTTTGAGAAAGCTGGTGATCTTGCCGCCACTATCTTCTTCAGCAAGATCACATTTGAGGGTCAGGACGTTGATGTCATGAGTTGCTGAAATTTCGTGCGCTGTTTTTTCCAACCTTTGTTGACTGCGCGCCACCAGCAGCAGATCAAAGCCTCCTTGCGCAAATTCGAGCGCCAGCGCCTTGCCGATCCCTTCTGATCCCCCGGTAATAATGGTAATAGGGGCGAGTTGTTGCGGGGCGCTGGAGATCATGTTTTAGTATGCCGCGCTTCGACCAGCTGGCGCAATCTGATCCGATCACGGGTGGAGACATGCATGAGCTCGGCAACCCGCCAGATCAAATGGGTTTCATATTCGTGCAGGACCCCATCGCTGAAGGCGATTTCCCAAAGCATTTCTACGATTTCCAAACGCCCTTCAGGGTCCAGTTGCCTGGTGAGCCTTCTTGTGAAGCCATAAAGATCCACGGCATTTTGTTCTTCTTGTTCGGCCAGCTTGATGAAAGCGCCCACATCTTGTTCGCTCAAATCGAAATGGTCTCGCAATAATTGCCGCAATTTCAACTTTTCGCTGTTATCGGCATTGCCATCAACCAGGGTTGCATGAACAAGCAGGGCTGCGGCTGCCAGTTTATAGTCCTCTTGGGGCAGTAGGGTATCTTCGGGTTGGGGATCTGCCAGATTATTGATTATTTTTATCAGTCGTTGCAGCATTCTGGGGGGACCTCTTTGCGTTGATCAGCCGGTGCCCTGGGCCATTGCCTCAAGGCTGCTTACAAAACTCAATAAAATTGAGCAATGAAATTTCAATCTGACCCTAACACAAAAAAAGCCCCGCAATGTGATTATCATTACGGGGCGTTTGAAATTATTCAATCGTTCAAAATGCTTATTTGCATTCAGAATTAACCCGTTTAAGAGCGGCTGAAATTCCCGCCAGAGAATATTTGTCAGTCGTAGCGGTACCGCGTTTGGAGCGCCCTTTTATCACCAGTGTGGAGCCTTTTTTCATGGCTTTCACAAGATTGATCTCAACGGTTTCATCGGCGATAAACGCCTTGTCCCCTTCGGCGAATAAATTGAACTGATCGGCACCAATACTTGCTGATGGAGCAGATTCTCCGTCGAGCGGATAGCCAATTTTGATGCTGATTTCGTTGTTCACCTTATCGCCGGGCCAAGAGGATACATAAAAGAAAACATCTCCCCGATTGACGCCTTTGGGTTTCATATCCATTGGTTTGGAAATGGCAAAACAGGTTTTGCTGGTGTCTTTTTCATGCACATAGACAGCCCAGTCTTTATAAGTTTCCTTGAGCTGCAAAGCCTGCGCGGGGAGCGTCGTGACGATCGCGCTGGCTGCGATGATTGCGAGCGTTAAAGCAGTAGCATTTTTCATGTCTATTCTCTTTATTACCGGCCATTCATTTCAGGTGTATTACTCATATTAAGAATAAAACATCTTAAGAAGTGTTTAACACGTGCGTTATTTCGGCACAGTGCCGTAACACTTCAAGCAATCTTGATTGCTTGTAAGTCTGTCAGCGTACTGGGCCACTATGCAAGATGTTTTAGCCCATTTCATGAAAATTGCATAGGGCGTGCAGCACACACGTACAAAAAGTCTCACTTTTACCGCTGTTTTGGGGGCAAGAAATTTATGGCCCTCGTAAAGACAAACAAACAGATCACGCAAATTTTAGCCTTCAAGCCCTCGACAAACATTCGAATATACATTATCTCTAATACAGACCAACTGGTTTGTTCTCCTTGAATGGGTCGCCCAAAGGGCTTGTCGGAGCGCGCTCCGTGGTCAATAGAACGTCAAAAGAGACCTGGAAAAGGAGAATTGCCATGACTGTTTCAATAACCAATCCTGTCAGCGCTGAAGTGGATGCAACCGGCCTGAGCTGTCCGCTCCCTGTTTTAAAAACCAGAAATGCCATGAAAAAACTGACTACTGGAGAGATGTTGCGGGTTTGCTCGACAGATCACGGTTCGGTGAAAGATATTGAGAGTTTTTGCAATCAGACCGGAAATGATCTAGTTTCAACAAAAGAAGAAGCTGGGACCTACGAATTTCTTATTCGTAAGAGCTGACGATTTGGGAAAACCCCCTGAGGTGCTCCGGGAAAAATTGGTACAATTTTTCGACAAGAGGCACGCGATATGAGTGTACTGCAACATGAATTTTGAAGGAGAGACAAAATGAATATGGCTGATCTGCCAACCGATGGCCCCGAACTCGATAAAATGAACGAGTGGTTTGAAAAGAAATTCGAAGAAGAAATGAAGAAGAAGGAAGCCGCACACACGCCTTCCATGGCCATTATCGCCACCAGAGGCACGCTTGACTGGGCCTATCCTCCCTTCATTCTTGGTTCCACCGGTGCCGCACTTGGCTGGGACGTGAAAATCTTTTTCACCTTTTATGGCCTGCTGATGCTGCAAAAAGAGCTGGACCTGAAAGTCAGCCCACTTGGTAATCCGGCCATGCCCATGAAAATGCCCATGGGACCTGAATGGTTGCAGAAGATGAATATTTCAATGCCCAATGCTATTCCAAGTCTCATTCCAGGATTTGAATCAACGGCTACTGTTTTGATGAAGAAGACCTTCAAAAACAAGGGCGTCGCCACCATCGAAGAATTGCGTGAGCTATCCCTTGAAGCCGATGTTGAATTCGTTGCCTGTCAGATGACCGTCGACGTGTTTGGTTTTGAGCACAGTGATTTCATTGACGAAGTGTCTTATGCCGGTGCTGCAAGCTTCTTGCCTGTCGCCCAAAAAGCCGACGTGACATTGTTCACCTAGAGCTGGGTTCACCTAGCTTGCGCGGTTAACCTGATCGGTAAAACAAAAATGATGGCCATCCCTGCGAGAGCAGGGGTGGCCATTTTTTGTCCGTCCAGCCCGATTAGCCTCCTTGACACTGCGTACCCAGCTGCGCGTTGAGGATGCGTTTGGCATTCTTGGACATATGGTTGGCCCACAGGCTGACAAGCTTGGTTGAGAGGTAAAGGCGGTTGAAATAGCAGACACGGCAATTGGCGTCGATTTTGCCCATATTGAGCGCGAATTTTGCCACGCAGCCACCAGTCATTTCGACCTTGGGAGAAAAGGCAAAGGTCAGTTTCTTGATTTTGTGCTTCTTGGTGGTGACATCACATGTTGCTGGCTGATCGGGTAATTGCAGGACTGTGTCGTTGTCTGAAAGCGCTTGGAGTATTAGTGATCGTTTGATCCGCAATTTAATCACGCAGTCGGCCGCTCTGAAATTGGTGACGGTTTTGGCGAACCCGGCGGAATATTTTTCTGCCGTGCCTCGGACCTTGTCGCTCATACTGGAAGTGCGCAGGGCCGCCTTGAACAGCTCATCCAGGTCCTGTTCAGATAGGGCCACGGGAATATCACATGAGACATCGGGACCTGCGATCTGGCGATCATTGATGATGGGAGCCATTTGATTAATACAGGCTAATGCTGCAATGACTGAGGGGTGCTCTTTGTTTGCTGCCGCAAAGCTATCTGAGCGATGGGCAAGGGAACTTACCAATAAAAATGTCAGCAATAACAGGGTTTGTTTCACGGTGAATTCCTTGATTAATCTGGGGCTCCATCGCAGATTGCGGGGGCTTTCATCTGCTTGCGTGCGCTTTCTATTGAAAAAACACCAAACAAGGCTATAGTGCGTCCAAATACGAGATAAAATGCAGTATACCAGAAAATTTCGGTCCCTCAAATTTGGATCGAAAATTTAGGGAAGGAAAGATAAAAATGTCAGTTGATACAAGTAAAGGCCATCCAGAAATGGATTATGCCGAGCACGAAAAGACCTATGCTGGATTTATCAAGGTCTCCAATTATAGCACCGTTCTGATCCTTGTCATACTGGCGCTGATGGCGGCATTTCTCGTCTAATATTCTGAATTAGCACGAGAAAGATGGATGGCGTCCTTACGGATCATCTCTTTACACCCGTGCTGTTTCTGATATAGAAAAGCGCGGGCAGGTGGGTTTGTAAAAATCTGCCGGGAATCCCCCTTATTAAACTGACCTGATCGCACGTGATACGTCTTTTTGCGTCCAAGTGCGGTAATTGGAGCTGGACATGATCCTGATTGCTGTACCTGGCGAAAGCAAAGAGGAGAAGCGCGTTGCGTTGTCGCCTGAATCGGCCAAGAAATTCATTGCCAAGGGCTGTGAAGTTGTTATCGAAAAGGGCGCGGGCGAGCGTTCTGATATTTCTGATGAGGCCTATGAGGAAGCCGGAGCCCGCATCACATCAGATATAAGCATTGAACTGGCTAAGGCGGATGTGGTTTTGGGCGTCAATTGTCCCAATAGCGACCATATCAAATCCATCCAAAAAGGCGCCGCTCTGGCTGCAACCCTTAATCCCACCGATGATCTGGACAAGATGAACGAACTCGCAAACGCTGGCATCTCAGCCTTCGCGATGGAGTTTATGCCGCGCATTACGCGAGCCCAGAGCATGGACGTGTTGTCTTCGCAATCTAATCTGGCTGGTTACAAGGCGGTGATCGACGCTGCGGCGCAGTTTAACCGTGCCATGCCCATGATGATGACCGCCGCTGGTACCGTGCCACCGGCCCGCGTTTTCGTGATGGGAGCAGGAGTGGCGGGCTTGCAGGCTATCGCCACGGCGAGGCGTCTTGGGGCGATTGTCACGGCCACCGATGTGCGCCCGGCAGCCAAAGAACAGGTCGAAAGTCTAGCCGCCAAATTTATTGCCGTTGAGGACGACGAGTTCAAACAGGCCGAAACATCTGCCGGCTATGCCAAAGAAATGTCGAACGAATACAAGAAAAAGCAAGCTGAGCTGGTTGCCAAGCATATGAGCCGTCAGGATATGGTCATCACTACGGCATTGATCCCGGGGCGTCCCGCGCCAAGGCTTATCACCAAGGAAATGGTCGAAAGCATGCCGGCTGGCGCAGTGATTGTCGATCTGGCCGCAGAGCGTGGCGGCAATTGCGAATTGACCCAGCCTGGCAAAATTATCAAACACAAGGGCGTCACCATTATGGGGGAGCTTAATCTGGCCGGGGAATTGTCGGCCAATTCTTCTTCGCTTTATGCGCGCAATCTGCTGGCATTCTTGTCACCGTTTATGGATGAAGAACAAAAGAAGCTGGCGATCGACTGGGAAGATGAACTGGTAGTCGGCACGCTCATTTGCCGTGACGGAAAAATTGTCCACGAGCGGCTTATTGAGGGAGGAGGAAAGTGATGAGAAGATTTACGACCATGATGAAACTGTCTGGCATCGTTTTGGCGGTCTGTCTGTCTGGCACGACACCAACCCTCGCTGCTGGCGGTGTCGGTGGGGAGATCAGCCCTTTTATCTATCTTTTTTCCATCTTTGTGATGGCGGTTTTCGTTGGTTATTACGTGGTCTGGAGCGTCACACCGGCCCTTCATACGCCCTTGATGGCTGTGACCAATGCGATTTCGTCGGTGATTGTAGTGGGCGCTTTGCTGGCCGTTGGGGTCAGTGCGCTCGATGGTTCTGGCAGTGCCGGCCTGTTTGGTTTCGGGGCGCTTGTTATGGCGGCCATTAATATTTTCGGCGGCTTTCTGGTTACCCAGCGCATGCTTGCCATGTACAAGAAAAAGGACCGCTAGAATATGTCTGCGAACCTTGTTGCCCTTCTCTATCTTGTCTCTGGTGTGCTGTTTATCATGGCATTGCGCGGGCTTGCCTCGCCTGAAACCTCACGCCAGGGCAATCGCTTTGGCATGATCGGCATGGCCATCGCCATTTTGACGACTCTGTCTTTGATCCCCGCAGGTGGCTCAAGCTATTTGATGATTTTTGCAGGTCTTGCTATCGGTGGTGGTATTGGCGCGTATATTGCCAATAAAATTCCCATGACGGCGATGCCGCAACTTGTGGCAGCTTTTCATTCGCTTGTTGGCCTAGCCGCCGTTTTCGTGGCAGCTGCCGCCTTGAACGCGCCAGCCGCTTTTGGCATTGGCACAGCCGGCAGTATTGATCCGGTCAGCCTGTTTGAAATGTCACTTGGAGCGGCCATTGGTGCGATCACCTTTACGGGTTCGATCATCGCTTTCTTGAAGCTTGATGGTCGTATGTCTGGCGCTCCCATCATGTTGCCAGCCCGCCATTTGATCAATCTTGCATTGGCCGGTTTTATCGCTCTGGCGATTTTCTGGTTCATGGGGTCGAGTTCCCACACATGGTTCTGGCTGCTTGTATTTGCCGCTTTCGCGCTTGGCTTCTTGATCATCATCCCGATTGGCGGCGCTGATATGCCGGTTGTCGTCTCGATGCTCAATTCCTATTCGGGTTGGGCCGCTGCGGGTATCGGCTTTACGCTCGGTAACACCGCTTTGATTATCACTGGCGCACTGGTCGGCGCTTCTGGGGCGATTTTGTCTTACATCATGTGCAAAGGCATGAACCGCTCCTTCATCTCGGTGATTCTTGGCGGTTTTGGCGGCGAGGATGCTGTGGCTGGTTCAGATGGTGCGCAGGACCGCCCGGTTAAACGTGGCTCAGCGGAAGATGCTGCGTTCATCATGAAAAACGCTGGTTCAGTGATCATCGTGCCAGGATACGGCATGGCGGTAGCGCAGGCCCAGCATGCTTTGCGTGAAATGGGCGACAAGCTCAAAGAAGAGGGCGTGTCGGTCAAATATGCCATCCATCCTGTTGCGGGCCGTATGCCGGGGCATATGAATGTGCTGCTCGCTGAAGCCAATGTACCTTATGATGAAGTGTTCGAGCTGGAAGATATCAATAGCGAATTTGCGCAGGCCGATGTGGTCTATGTGATCGGTGCTAATGATGTGACCAACCCAGCCGCCGAAGATGACCCAAGCTCGCCGATCTATGGCATGCCTGTGTTACAGGTCTGGAAAGCTGGTACCGTGATGTTCAACAAGCGCTCGCTAGCCAGTGGCTATGCGGGCATCGAGAACCCGCTCTTTTATCGCGACAACACCATGATGATCCTGGGCGACGCCAAGAAAATGACCGAAGAAATCGCTAAATCGCTTTAGCGGCGCTTTAGATAATCAGCAGCATTGACTTTATAGTAAGAGAAATTTCATTGAAAAAATTCTTTTTATTAATGCTATTGGCTTCATTTACTGGTGCTGGGGCAGCATTTTACTGGAAAACCTACCATCCTGAAACAACAGCTAGAATATCGTCTCTTGCTTCGACTAACAAAAAGAAAACACACGGTACTTCGTTACAGAACAGACCTGCTGATCAGGTAAAAAAGAAAACACCGTCACGAAGGCAGGACAATCTTTTTAATTCTGCAGTCATTATTTCTCTTCTCTCACTGCTTGGCACATTCCTTTCGGTGCTTTTAGCTTATCGTGCTGATCGTCGAGCAACACTGTTGGAAAACAGGGAATAGCCTAAAATACAGTATTGCATATTTCAGTTATTGCTCTCCATCCCGTCATTCCCGCGAAGGCGGGAATCCAAGTGACTATCCACAGATGATCTGATTGTGTTCTGCGAGAGCTTGCCGTAAAATTGTTTCCAAATTGAACCACTGCATTTACTGAGGGTCGCTTGGATTCCCGCCTTCGCGGGAATGACGATAGTGGGGTCAAATAGCTGCGGACATGGATATAAAGGGGACACCAGCCATGACGAAAAATGTAAGAGGCCAGCTGATTGATATTATCAAGCGGCGGTCGTTTTCGGTGGGCAAAGAAATCAAGCTGGCGTCGGGGCGCTCCTCTAGTTTTTATTTCAATATGAAGCCAACCATGATGGATCCCGAAGGGGCATGGTTGATATCAGAGCTGATCCTTGACGCCATTGACGGCATGGGCGTTGATTTTGTCGGCGGGCTGGAAATGGGCGCGGTGCCCATCGCCTCAAGTGTTGCCGCCGTTAGCTATGAGCGCGAAAATCCAGTTAGCGCCTTTTTCATCCGTAAGAAAACCAAAGAACACGGCACCCAAAAACTCATAGAGGGCTTGACGGACGATGAAAGCCTGGACGGCAAAACCGTGGTCATCGTCGAAGACGTGACGACAACTGGTGGCTCCTCCCTGCTGGCCGTTGAAGCAGTGCGGGCGCAAGGTGCCAAGGTCGCTTGCGTTTTGACCATTGTTGATCGTGAAGAAGGGGCCATGGAAACATTCCACAGCGCTGGCGTTCCGTTCATGGCCCTGCTAAGCGCGGTAGATTTCAAGTAGAATGATCGCTTGTGCGGCGGGCAGTTAAGGGACCAGCCCCTTAACAATCCCATCAGTTAAACTTATAGCGGGGTCTGGGGATTAGTCCCCAGCGCTGTCCGCGCAGGACGCCGCCCGGCGAGGGCAATCTAAGGCAGCACTTTTTTCAGCAAATTACCAAGACCGTTCTGGTCGCCGCCGAGCAGCCCGCCGAGCGGCGAGGCAGGTGCATCTGTGCCTGCGCCGTCATCCGGGTTGTTCGCGGCAGCAGGGGCATCATTACTGGTGTCGATTTTTTTGCCGTCCAGATAGGCTTCGATTTCTGCGTCATTTTTCAATCCGCGCCGTTTCAGCAAGTCGCTATTGGCAAGGCTGCCGCCGCGCGCCAGTCCACTTAAAGAGCGAACAACAGCGCCACTGCCACCCCAGAATGCCACAGCATCAAATCCGGGTTTAGGCTTCGCCCAGGGTCCCGTTACTTTCAAAGGCGGGGCAAAGCTCCAGTCGCCGCTAAATAGATGTGGCGCGACCCGCATGTTCAAGGTTTCATCAACAATATTGATGCGCCCCTTAGCTCTTACCTTGAAGAAACTTCCGGTGAGCAGAAAATCTGTTGTGCGGGCAACTCCTTTGTTGACCTTGAACGAGGCTGACATTTTATCATAAGCGGTTCTTTCTTTGCCATCGCGCCCTGTGCCACTGCCGGGGACTGTATTGCCGGTCAGCTGTTCGACATATCGAGCCAGGTTAAAGCCATCAATCCGGCCTTTTGCAAGATTGAGCTTCACATTGCCCTTCATGGATTTTTTGAGATCTTTGACATTGTCGCCCTTCACATCGAAATTTCCGCTCAGCGAACCTCTACCAGATAGTTTTTCGAAACTGGCAAAATCACGCAAGATAGCCCCCACAAGGACGTTATTGAGCGCCAGATTTCCACTGATCTGCGGGGTTGAACGACTGCCATCAAGTACCAGATTTCCGGTGGCTGATCCGCGATACAAGGACAGGGCGCGGATGGTCGCATCGGCGCGGCCATTAATGATGGAGATATCAAACTGCCCCGCCCCAATGCGCGCTTTTTGGTAAAGAATTTCATTGGTTTTTAGCTTGAAGGTGCCATCCACCAAGTTGATCGCCGATAGATCAATCGCCGCGCTACCGCTACTAGCAGAACTGCTGGCTGAGCCGCTGTCTTGATTGGCAAGATAGGGGTTAAGGTCTAAGCGGTCCACTTCCATATTGGCGACAATGACTGGCTGCTTTCGTTTCAGATCAATGGTGCCGCTGGCTTTAATATCCATATTGTCAAACAGGAATTGACTGGTGGCAAATTGTATTTGTTTAGCGTCAGCCTTGAGGATGGTTTTCAGCTTCAGCTTGCCAAAGCCGTTACCAGCGGGCAATTTGTGGCCGAGAAATTTCGCTAGCTGGCGCACCGAACTCGTACGTGAAATGAGGGACCCGTCAATGGAGGGTTGGTCCCCCAGCGTCACCATGCCCTCATACTCACTATCGGTAAAGCGTGAGGCCAGTTTGATAAATAGTTTTGAGGGCTGGTTAGCGAACAGCTGATCAGGAGCGTCGATCTTGCTGCTTATATTGAGGATTTCATTGCGCCAGCGTAAATTGCCTTTGGTATTTATGGATCGGCTGGGGAGTTTTTGCGCCAGCGTGATATTGATGGCCTCCAATTTTAGGTTCACATCATCTTTGGCGTTTATATAGTGCACAAAGCCGTTTTTGATGGTCACGGACCCAAGGGTCACACTGGTACCCGATGAAGGCTCGCCCGTGCCCTCATCATCGCTGGCCGCCATGTTGAAATCCCAGTTGCGGTTGCCTTTTTTATCGACCAGCAGGATAAAATGCGGCTTGATCAAGGTAATATCGGCGACTTCCACTTGTCCCTTGAACAGAGGGATCAGTTTAAAACTGGCGCGCAAAGCCGTCATCTTGACCAGCGGTGGACCGGCCATGCGGGGGGGATTTGACAAGGAAATATCGTTCAGGGAGACGCCAATATCTGGATAGAACTTGAAGCTGGTGTCGCCGGTAATGATTAGCTTGCGACCGGTTTTCTGCTCGATCACTTGCGTGATTTTGCTCTTGGCAAGATCGGTCGACAATATTTGCGGCAAGGCAAGAATACCCGCGCCAATGATCACAAACAGCACCACAACGAGCATGCCGACAATTTTAAGCGTAGTTTTCATGAAGTGTCTCCGACCTGATCATATTTTTCTAGACAGTATAGGCGCGTGCGACAGCGGAAAAAAGGCATAATTTTCCTGGCACCGGGTTTTAAGCAACAACAAAGGCCGCTGGCATCGTCATTATTGCTTGCGCAGCAAGATTTGCTCGATGGCATGATCACCGGCTTTATGTAAAATCAGGTCTGCCCGTTGGCGGGTACATTCGATATTTTCCCGCAGATTAACAAGATTGATGGTCCGCCAGAGGTCGCGGGCTTTTTGCGTGGCGTCTTTATTGTTGAGTTTCGAATAGCGATGGAAATAGTTGGCGGGATCTTGAAACGCCGTTTGCCGCAGCACCATGAAGCGCTCAATATACCAGCGTTCGATCTGTTCTTGATTGGCATCGAGATAGATCGAAAAATCGAAAAAATCAGAAACATATGGAAGATGTTCGAGCGCAGAAAGATCCATATCTGTCTCGCGGTCCGGCAGTTTGCATTTGTCGGGCTGGCGGGCAGGCTGGAGCACATTCAGCCCCTCGATAATTAAAATGTCGGGGCGGCTGACAGTAACGGTTTTTCCCGGCACGATATCATAGGTGAAATGCGAATAGACTGGCGCTTTGACATTCGTTTTTCCTGATTTGATATCTGCCAAAAAGCGCACAAGGCGGCGCGCATCATAGCTTTCAGGAAAGCCCTTGCGGGCCATCAGGTCCCGGCGCTCCAGTTCGGCATTGGGCCACAAAAAACCATCTGTCGGCACCAACGCGACATTGGCATGAACGTCCCATTTGGCCAGCAATGCGCGTAAAATCCGCGCCATTGTGCTCTTGCCAACTGCCACAGAACCCGCCATGCCAATGATAAAGGGAGACTTTTGCTCGCTTTTGCCCAAAAACAGATTGGTTTCGCGGTGCAGGGTTTCGGCCGCCACGGCATAGAGATTGATTAGGCGGGTGAGGGGAAGATAGACCTCTTCGACCTCACACATGGAGACAGGTTCAAGAATACCGGTCAGCTTTTTGACATCGGGAATACTCAAGGTCATGGGGGTTTCGGCGCGCAGTGCTGCCCAGTCTTTGCGGGCGAAGGAGCGATAGGCGGAGTGGTCAGGCTGTTGCGAGGGTACTGCCGTAGCGGGTTCTTGTTGTTCGTCAGGTTTGTTCATCGCATCAACTTTGTTTGCTCACGCTCTATGTCCGAGCGGCTTTTTCTTCCAAACCTGAGCGGCTTTCCCGTTGCTCGAGTTTTTGCAGCACATCGTCAAAATCCACCATGCGCGATTCAAGCAAAACAAGCAGGTGATATAATAGATCGGCTGCTTCGCTCGTAAGTTCATCATCTGTTTGCACGAGGGCGGCAATGATGGTTTCAGCCGCTTCTTCGCCGAGTTTTTTAGCGCATTTTTCGGGGCCGGCATCCAGCAGTTTGCGCGTATAGGAAGTATCGCTCGAAGCGCTGCGCCTCTCTTTGATGGTGGCGGCCAGATTTTTTAGAATATCTTCGCTCATTCGCTCATTTCCACAATTTTAAACTTGGCTTGGACCATAGACGAGCCCTCCTTATCGAGGCAAGACAATAAGCACTGCAAAGGCCTTTCGTGATGCACCGGACATTGGCTACGAGGGTTTTTTTGCGCTGGCCAAATAGTTGACATCAAGGTCGGTACCAAGGGTCCAGCTGCCGGTTAGCGGGTTGTAGCTCATGCCAGTTTGCTCAACTTCGACAAGGCCAGCGCCAAGCATGGCTTTTTTCAATTCGTCAGGGGTGACAAAGCGCTCCCACTGGTGGGTGCCGGTGGGCAGCCATCGCATGATATATTCCGCGCCAATGATCGCCAGCCCGTAGGATTTAACAGTGCGGTTCAAGGTTGACGCCAGCATCAGGCCGCCAGGGCGCACCAGATGGGTGCAAATGTCGAGAAAGGCGGGGACATCTGGAACATGCTCAATCACTTCCATATTAACCACGACATCAAACAATTCGCCCGCATCAACAAGTTCTTCGGCGCGCGATATGCGATAATCTACCGTGAGGCCCATATCTTTGGCGTGAGCACGCGCCGCTTTAATAGTTCGCTCGGCAGGATCAACGCCGGTCACATCGGCTCCCATGCGCGTCATGGGTTCACACAAAAGACCGCCGCCACAGCCAATATCAAGTACTTTGAGACCGTTTAACGGCGCGGCTGCGCGCTTTTCTATCTGAAAATGACGACAGATTTCATCCCGAATATAGGTCAGCCGGATAGGATTGAGTTGGTGCAGCGGGCGAAATTTGCCCATGGGGTCCCACCATTCATCGGCAATGCGAGAAAAGCGCTTGATTTCTTCTGGATCAAGGGTGTTGTCTGGTGCGTTATTTGCTTGGGCTTGGGTCATGGTTCTATTTGGCATGCCAGGGGACTTTCCTGTCAAGGTCGTTTTTGGGGATCGATCAGCAAGGGACTGTAAATGAGCGCTGTTGCAGCCTTGTATTGCAGGTTGAGCGCTTTGTGGGTATGAACCTTCAAGATACAAGAAAAAAATCGCAGGAAGAATTGTTTTATGGCCGTGTTGGTAATGAAATTCGGGGGTACATCTGTTGCGGATGTCGAGCACATCAAGAATGTTGCCCAACATGTAAAACGAGAAGCGGATGCGGGAAATCACTGCGCCGTTGTCGTCTCGGCCATGGCGGGCCGCACCAATCAGCTGGTTTCCTATGTCAATGAAGCAGGCGGCGACAGTGTCTGCGCAGAATATGATGCTATAGTCTCATCGGGAGAGCAGGTGACGGCGGGTCTGCTGGCCATGATTTTAAACATCATGGGCATCAAGGCGAGATCCTGGCAAGGTTGGCAAATCCCGTTGCGCACCAATGATGCGCATGGCAAGGCCCGGATTGTCGATATCGCTGCGGACAATTTGCTTAAAAGCATGACAGGCGGGACGGTCGCGGTGATCGCCGGGTTTCAGGGCTTGGCGGCCGATGGCCGTATCGCCACGCTGGGGCGCGGCGGTTCTGACACCAGTGCCGTTGCCATCGCGGCGGCGCTCAAAGCGGATCGTTGCGATATTTACACGGATGTGGACGGGGTCTATACGACGGACCCGCGCATCACGCCAAAGGCCCACAAGCTCGACAAGATCTCCTATGAAGAGATGCTGGAGATGGCGTCGCAAGGGGCCAAGGTCTTGCAGACCCGCTCTGTCGAGATTGCCATGAAGCACAAAGTGCGTTTGTCTGTACGCTCAAGTTTTGATGATCCTTTGTCTTGTCCACCGGCAGGAACGGGGGATGAAAACCGGGTTGGAACATTGGTCTGTGATGAGGAAGAAATCGTGGAAAAACATATTGTAAATGGCATTGCCTATACCAGGGACGAAGCTAAAATCACTCTTGTGCGGGTTGCCGATAAACCAGGTATTGCCGCTGCGGTTTTTGTGCCACTGGCCAAGGCCAATATCAATGTGGATATGATCGTTCAAAACATCTCGGAAGATGGCAAGTTCACTGATATGACCTTTACGGTTCAGGGCGTCGATATGGCGCGCACGCTGGAAGTCATCGAGCAGCAGCGCGGCCAAATTGATTTTGAGGAAGTTCGCTCAGCTACCAATATTGTTAAACTGTCGGTGATCGGCGTTGGTATGTCATCCCATGCGGGGGTGGCTGGCGACATGTTTGCGGCGCTGGCTGAAAAAGGCGTCAATATACTTGCCATCAGCACCTCGGAGATCAAGATTTCTGTGTTGATTGATGCTGATTATACCGAGCTCGCTGTTCGCACCTTGCACACGCTTTATGGTCTGGACAAGGACTGATTTTGTTGTTGGAGGATCGCTGAATCACGTCAAATTAGCTGATACCGTTCATATAAATACAAGTTGTCATCCCCGCGAAGGCGGGGATCCATAACCACCAATATGAGTATTTTTAGTCCAGCACCTGAAGCTTGATCAATAATTTATTTGAGAGAACAGGGAGTATGGTTCCCAGCCTTCGCTGGGATGACACGACGGTAGGGCTTCCATGATTTGCGAAAATTGTGAAATGAAATTCTAAAACTGGAAAGGTACCATGTCCCAGTCCATTGGCGCACCCCGTGTTTTGTTGCGGAGCCTGCGTGAAATCATGGCAACGAAAGAAAGTGCTCAGGCTCGTTTGAACCTGATCGTTTCACAGATTGCTGCCAATATGGTTGCCGAGGTTTCCTCGATCTATTTGCGGCGCCCGGATGGATCACTTGTGCTTTATGCAACCAAGGGCTTGCGCGAGGCGGCTGTACACAAAACCAGACTGGCACGAGGCGAGGGCCTTGTGGGGCTGATTGCCGATGAGGCCAAACCACTGGCCCTGGCAGATGCCGCCGCGCATTCTGCCTATTCCCATCAGCCCGAGACCGGCGAAGATCCGTTTCACGCTTTTTTGGGCGTGCCGATCCTGCGAAATGGTCATATGCTTGGTGTCCTGACGTTGCAAAACGCCAGCAAACGCAACTATATGGAAGAAGAAGTCGAGGCCTTGCAGACGGTCGCGATGGTGCTGGCTGAATTTTTCTCCTCTGATGATATGTCTGAACTGGTAGAAGCGCGCAGCGAAAGGGTGCGCTTTGGGCCGGATCGACTGGTGGGCGTAGCGCTCTATCCTTCCATTGCCATGGGGCAGGTTATCTTGCATGAACCGCGCGTTGCGGTGACCAGATTAATCGCCGATGAGCCGTTCATGGAAATGACCCATCTGGAGGAGGCGCTTGATAAACTGCGCACCGGGATTGACGAGATGTTGTCGCGAGGGGATGTGGCAAGAGCGGGAGAGCATCGTGATGTGCTGGAAACCTATCGCATGTTTGCCCATGATCAGGTCTGGGTCAATAAACTGCATGAAGGCATCGAAACGGGACTGACGGTGGAAGCCTCCGTCGAGCGCACTCAAAATGAAATGCGTGCACAAATGATGCGCTCGCGAGATCCGTTTTTTCGTGAACGATTGCATGATCTTGATGATCTGTCGAACCGCCTGCAACGTATTTTGGCGGGACTGTCGATCACCTCGGTGGGCGAAGAGCTGAAACAAAATTCGGTGTTGGTGGCGCGCACCATGGGACCGGCCGAACTGCTTGATTATGACCGCGAGCATCTGGTTGGGTTGGTGCTCGAAGATGCGGGCGTCTCCGCTCATGTGACGATTATCGCCAGAGCTCTGGGGTTGGCAACAGTTGGCGGCGTGACCGGGATCATTGACAAAATACAGCCAGGTGATCAGATGGCGGTCAATGGCTTGACCGGCAAAGTGCATATAAGGCCAAGCGACAAGATAACGGGCATTTACCGTCAAAAAATCAAGGATCAGGCGCGGCAAAGCGCCTTCTATGAAGGATTGCGTACCCGTCCGGCCATTACCCTTGATGGCCAGGAGGTTTCGCTTGGCATGAATGCCGGGCTGGAAATCGATCTGCCTCATCTTGATCAAAGCGGTGCCTCCTCGATCGGCCTTTATCGCACCGAGCTGCATTTTATGATTTCAGAACGTTTGCCGCGTCTCAAAGAACTGCAAGCCAGTTACGCCAATGTGCTGGAAACCGCCGGGAGCAGACCCGTGACGTTTCGCACCCTTGATATTGGCGGTGACAAAATCCTGCCCTATCTGCGCCATGCCCATGAGGAAAACCCCGCTCTTGGCTGGCGGGCTATTCGTTTCGCGCTTGACCGCCCCGCCATTTTCCGTACGCAGGTGCGCGCCCTGTTGCAAGCTTCAGGTGGGCAAAATCTCAATATTCTATTGCCCATGATCGCGGATATATGGGAGATTGAGCAAGCCCGGGAGCTGATCAATCGTGAGATCACCCATCATCAAAAATTTGATCGCGAAATGCCTGTGCAAATCAAAGTTGGCACCATGATCGAGGTACCAGCTCTCATATGGCAGCTGGAGCCCTTGATGAAACGGGTCGATTTTCTGTCGGTGGGCACGAATGATCTTTTGCAATTCCTGTTTGCGGTTGATCGCTCGAATATGAATGTGGCGCACCGCTTTGATCCCTTGAGCCTGCCGTTTCTAAATGCCCTTGCGGGGATCCAGAAGATGGCGCAAAAACATGAGATGCCGGTCAATGTTTGCGGTGAAATGGCCAGCCGACCGCTGGAGGCTATGGCGCTTGTCGGGCTTGGGTTTAATTCTCTTTCCATGGCACCAATGGCCATTGGTCCTGTCAAATCCATGGTGCTTGGTCTCGATGCAAAGGAGATCCGCCATTTTGTTGCACAATTGTTGGGGGATAATGTTTTGAATATTCGCACCGCTCTTGTGCGATATGCACAACAGCGTCATATAGATATAGTAGGGATTTAAGCGGCGTGAATATTGAGCTCTGTAGATTTGAGACGATCAGGGACACAAATGCTGAACAGGACGACCAAAACACGATTACATATTCGCAGCATTGATGATGGTGCAGGCAAGATTGATAGCGAGATTGCCGAGCTGTTTTGCGAAATGCGTCAGGCGTCGGGTCGCTCGCTCGAACAGCTGGCCCACCAGTTCAACACGGCGCCCAGGACCATCAGCCTGCTGGAGCAGGGACAGTTGTCGCAATTGCCGCCCTGGAATGAAAGCTCTCGTGTGGTGTTTGAATATACAAATCTGCTCGGGCTTGACCCTGAACCAGTGCTGCGCCGCATCATGGTGCAATTGCCGCAAGATCATCCAGATCGCCCCAAAACCCAGAGCATTGAACCTTCCTATGAAAATATGCGCTCCAATGCCAGCGCGGTCATGAACAGGGTTCCTGGTACCCAGGCAGATCGCCAAACAGATTTTCAGGCAGATTTCCACGCCCCGCAAAACGCACAATTCGCCCGTGACAACGCTGATATGAGGGCCATTGCCCCGGAGCCTGCCAGCGTAAATGTGAAAAGACCGCCGCGTCTGGTTGCGAACAGGCGCAAAAGCGGTGTATTCGTTTTTCTTGTGCAGTTTCTGGTCTTGCTGATCATTCTTGCGACTGGATATGTCATGTGGCTGACGGTTCATGATCCTCAAGGCTATGAGGCATTGAAATCATTGGCGTTCATGAGCTGGGAAACACTGGTGATACAAATCAAGGTCTGGATGAATATTTAATTATTGGTTTAGTCG